>JABMRG010000143.1 GCA_013202935.1 Candidatus Omnitrophota bacterium | reverse complement strand
GGTTAGATTGCGCAAGCAGCTGCAAGAGGTAAGAGATGCTGAGAAGAAGACAGATGAAAAGACAAAAGCACCTGATAAAGGAACAGGCTATGTTCCAGCAGACATAGAAGGCAAAGTTGGTGTTGAAGCGATAAGAGCACTTAAGGCAGTTGTAAAAGCAGGTGCCGGGGACAAGCAGACTCAGCAGTTAGTCAGGCTTGTAGAAAAGATAGACCAGGCATTAAAAGATGAGGAGAATCCTGTTTCCTTAAATTATATAAGGAAACTTGCAAAAGATATTACAGGGGATGAAGCAGAGGCAGAAGAACTTGTAAATAGATTCTTATCATATATTACAACTGTGCCCACCGAAACTATAGAGCTTATATACAGGCTTATTGAACTTATAGATAAAGATAGGGCAGATAAGTTTACTTTGGGTGAGGTTCTTGACCCCAAGAACGTAGAAGATACATTTAAGGATATATTAGCAGGATTGTATGGTATAGATGAAGGGCCTGCTGCCAATATTTATAGTATAGTGCAGACTTATATATCTTTTCTTCAGCAACAGACAAGCCTAACAGAAATCACAGGTTATAATCTTGAGAGGGCCCAGCAAAACTTTAAGATAGCGGATGATAACCTCAAAGGGTTAAAAGCAGCCTTAGAGAAAGAGAAAGCTCTGGCAGGAATAAGCTGGGATGACTTTCTTGATGGCAGTATTTATGCAGATGTTGCATACTTGGATAGGATAGAGGAAGAAGGTGAGACGACTGGTGAGATTAAGGGAGAGATTGGAGCTACTCTAAGAGCTCAGAAAAAGTCGCATAAGGTAAACCCCAAACTGGTAATGGCATATGTTGATGCGTTGCGAGAACGAGAAAAAGCAAGGCAGGAAGTTGAGAAACAGAAGATGCTGCCGGCACTTTACCTCAAACAGATGAGCCAGCAGCTGATTGCTTTAATAGAGGATATAAGGATCAAAGGTTCTTTGGAAGATATACGCAAGACTGAAACTGAACGGATAGAAGCTGAAGCAAAGAAATTAGAAGAAGAGCTGGGTAGGCTGGAGAAAATAGCCAAGGCTGCTGAACTCAATTCAGAAAAGGCACAAGAAAAAGCTTATCAGGCTGCAGAAGCAGTAAACAAAGCCAGAGAAGAACTAAAATCTCAAGAGGAGAAACTAAAACAGGCAAAGGCTAAAGTAGAAGGGATAAAGGCAAAGCAGAAAGCAGAAGAGGAGGCAAAAAAAGCAAAAGAAGAAGCAGGCTTAAGCCGGTGGCAGAAATTCTGGCGTGCAATAGGTAACTTTTTCAGCAGGCTTTTCGGTAAAGAAAAAGCTGTAAAAGTAACAGAGCCATCAAAAGAATTAAAAGAGGCACAACGCCAGTTACATATACAGGAAAAAGCGCTTGACGAAGCTAAGAAAAAGGTTGAAGAAGCAGATAGCCAGGCTATATTACTACACCAAGAAGCCAAGAAAGCAGAGATAAGCGTAAGCGAGGCACCAAGAAAAGCCCAAGAGGCACGAGAGGCCCATAAGCGTGGTTACAAGCCTGTTGAAAGTGAATTATTGGATATCAAGCATAGGCTTCTTGTATCTGTTTATAATGCTCGTGTGCGCACATTTGAAGAGACTCACCAGGAGGCCTTAAGGCAAGCCCCTTTAATTGGCACCATTCCTCCATTAGAACCAGAAGCCATAGAAGCCCTCGATGAATTTATTAGAGACCATATTGCAAGCGGACTAGACTCATATGATAAGCTCCAAGATCTTATATTGACAGGGATAAGTTCAGATGAGAGCAGCCTTTTGGATAACCTGGTACTTTCTTTGGGCGCAGGCATAGATATAAGTCAAGAAAACTTTGGCGATTTCATAGGTTTCTTAAGAATGAGATATACCGCATGGGACAGTCAGAGAAAGCATCTGGTTGCGTTCAATGAAGCGCAGAGAGAGAGGCAGGAAGTCCTGATCCAGCAACAGGTATTGGCACTTGAGGCCAAACTTAAAGATCTTGATGAAGAGATAGCGGTTACATACACAAGTGAGATAAGGAGAATCAGAGAAAATATAGGCGAACAAGAGACCGATGGGCTTGATAATGCAATCAAATTTATCGAGTATTTAAGAAAAAGCGGTAAAGAAACAAGAGAGGTATGGCAAGGTTATGAGATTGGCCACCAGCGCTTTCAGGGATTATCTCAGGCCCTTATCAATAGGGTAATATTGGATAATCAGCTCAAGCTTTTAGAGCGTATCCAGGCTGATATGAAAACGATTTACGATGCTGCTACTGAACAGGAGAAAGAGCGCAGGGCTGATGAAACAGCAAAAAGCACAGAACAGCAGGAAAAGTTTGAAGAAGAAAGAGAAGAAATTATAAAGACGATAAGAGATACAGATGACATAGCTATTATAAATGACCAGATAAGAAGAATAAATGGACTACCAGAACAGTATAGAAGGTATTTTTCAGGTGAACTCACAGATTTTGGCGCAAAGATGGATGGGATGCTTCGTATTGCTGAAAAAGAGACATTAGATCTTGCCAGAAAGGATAAGATATCCTTAGGTGGGCTCCGTCAGTTCTTTGAGCTTATGGAGTATGAAGCAAAAGGGTGGGTTTATGAAAGAGGTGCTTTTGGAGCGTGGAGAAGTGTACTCTATGGCAGCGAAGCTTTCTTGCCAGGCCAATTCGAGCCACTCTTAGATAAGTTTTTCCCCACGGCATATAACCAGTATAAGCTTTCAGAATATGTAGACAATATTAAGAAGGTTAGAATAGGTGAGTGCGATAGCTTAGTTAAGCTTACCCAACTGCTTAATGAATTAAATCAGAGAAAAGAGAATGACTCAGAATATATAAAGCAAAGAGAAGGCCGAAAGATCTTAGAGTCTATAGAAGATGTAAAAACTCTTATAAACAAAGAAGCGCTAAAGATGCTGAAAGAGGCCTCTAAGCATAAAGATTTTATAAAGCACCTTAGTGAATTCCTTGAGGGTATGGATTATACAAAACTGTGGACAGGCAGGCAGTCAAAAGTTTATGAAGACTGGCTTAAGGTGCTTGGTAAGGCTATAAAAGACGAGACGCTTAGGAAAGAGGCTGAAGACGTGCTTAAAAAGGCATTTCTTGAAACCTCAAAGCAGAAGGACTTCAAGGCATTTTATAGAAGCGACAGAGACCTTATCAGAGATAAGGAAAATATCAAGACCCTAAAGGATGCCATCGAATATTTAAAACGAATAGAGACACAGATAGACCAACTCGGGGTTTATTTTAAAGGCAGAGAAGAAGATTTTAATAATTGGATCAGAGAACTGCAGCTTAGGATAGAGGCACGCGTTTTAGATATAGCAGGCCGTGTTGATTTAGACCCTGCTGTTGTTGTAGATCTAGAGAACATAATAGCTCATATGCATTATGAAAAACTTCCGGAAAAGAATAGAGCAGACTCTTTTGATAGGTGGAGAAAGTTTATAGACAGGGCCATTAAGAGAGGCGCAAACGAGGTAATGGTGAACGCCCTGGCAAGCTCTGTTAACCAGGCCTTTATACTTGAGATACCTGATTTAATAGTAAGGATGAACGGATCTGTCAATGCATCCATAAAGCCTACCTTAGAAGGATTCTTTGATGATGTTAATCTTGGACAATTATCATATCAGGAGAGGCAAGAATTGCAGAAGCAGTTCCTTGAAGCTGTACTGGCTATCATAAAAACTGATCGGACCATAAAACGATTTGCAAAAAGAGTAGAGAGTAGGTTAAGAGCGACCGCAAAGGAGACAGGTATTAGCCAGCCTTCCACAGAGCATATCATTTTAGAGGTTGTGAGAGAATTAGCCGAAGATGCAAGGCTGAAAGAAAGAGCCAAAGATGATATAAGATATATTAAGGAAATACTTAGTCTAGTAAAGGAAAGATTTAAGCAGGCGAATGTTGATGCTGCCTTGTCAAGAAGAGAAGAAGTCTCTTTTGATGCAGGCCTGCAGGATGAGCTAGAGGCAAGAGAAGCCATGGAGGGCGTAGAGGCCCTCTTGGGAAAGCTGGAAGAAGATATAAGGCGTGTAAATCCCGCACTTTCAATATCTAATATAACCAGCGGCGAGCTTATAAGGGCTATAATTACAAGTATCGAGATTGCCAGAGATAGAATTGAGCAGTTACCTATTATCTCATTAAAGTCAGAAACAGCATATACAGAAGAACAGTTAAGGTGTAGACGGCAGTTGATGATGGCCATAGAGGTTCTCAAAGACAATCTCATAGATGCTGTTCTCAATAACGATACTGCAGATATGAAGGCTAAACTATCAGGCTTTAGGTATATAACAGCAGAGCTTGACCAGGTAAGAGATGCTTGCATAAATTCTGAGCGGATAGATTATATGGCCGATGAGCTGAAGAAGGAGATAGAAGCTTCCATAGGCGAAACCAGAGAGAGTCTCCAAAAACAGGCAGAGGCGTTTGATATAGCAACAGAAGCGTATAAAGAGGCAGATGAGGAATTTAAGAAAGCGACCGAAGAAGTAGAAAAGGCAATAGAGAGAAGAAGAGAAGCAGATAAGGCCCTCAAAGCTGAAGAGGCAAGATTAGAGGCAGAGAGAGCCAAAGCCGCAAGCCTTGCAGCAAAACCTGAAACCAAGCGGAGATGGTATCATATTGTATGGGATAAGATAAAAGAGGTATATCAAAATATTGTAGATAATGGCGCAGCCTTCTTAGGGCGCTTTATAGGAACAGAGTTGGAAAAAGCTCCTAGTAAGGCGCCTGCAAAACCTGTTGTCCCAAAAATCGATAAGCTAAGGGATGATGTTAAGACAACACAGACTGCTCTTGATGAAACACGAAAAAAACGCCACGCCATAGAACAGAGATATGATGAAACAAAGGCAAGGGTGAGAGCACTGCGCGCAACTGGCAGAAAAGCCAAGAAACTATTACGTACCTTTAACAGCCTGGATAATGCCCTGGATACAGCACATAAACAGAGAAGACAATATGTAATGAGCCGAATAGGCGAACTGATTTTACAACTTTCACGTTACGAAAGCGAAGAGGCCTATAGAGAAAGTCAAGATCTGATTGAAGAAGCGGCCAATCGTAGCTACTATCCACCTGAAACACTGGACAACATAAGGCTAAAGCGAGAAAAGGCTACAGGGCAGGGGATAAAAACAGCAATAGATGCCTTGGATAAGTTTTATAAAGTCCTGGCAAGCAACCAGGATAAGATTAACCCGGATAGCAGTTTACGAGAGCTTGACGAAGCCTTTAATGCCATATACAAACAGGCAAGGATAGCAGTTATTGTTTTAGGCCCTGGCGGGCGAAGAAATGATGTCATAGCAGTTACCAAAGAAACTCATAAGAGGTATACAGAGGCTATTGAGGCAAGAGGCGCCAAACAGATGGAGTTCCATAGAAGGTATAACGACTTAAATTACAAGCTAAAATATGTTAGTAGAAGAAGCAAATTTAGCACAGTCATAGAGCTCTTAAAGGAACTGAATAGATTAAAAGGCAACTATGAGAAATATTTTGTTGGTGATGAGGCAGAATATGCACAGTTTAATATAAGGGTAAGGACGTTCCGCGAAACAGCGCATATACGCGCTATATACATAATAGAAGAAAAGCAGAAGCAGTTTATTATAAAAAGACCAAAAGCAGCAGAGGTACATGCTCAGATAGTATCTATACTCGATCTTATAGGAAAAGAAGACCTTAAGGATAGGCAAGTAACACAGGATAGGCAAAGCAGATGGCTTTATGCGATTAGCCGCATAAAGAACAATGATGCTCTCGATAAGCTGATAAGAGAGAGATTCAAGGTAGCTGAAGAGGTTAAAGTCGCAAGGACAGACGAGGCATTATCTAATGCTGCCAATAGCATCAGAAATCATATTCTGGATACAAATGTAGCTGGTTTATCAGAAGCTATTGAAGAATTAAACGCCGCCCAAGCAGAAAACAGGTTGCTGGAAATAGATAAACAGCTTGCTAATATAAGAGGGCTTATGGAGGGAAAGACAAGATGGCAGCTAGGTGTTGAGGGAACGATTGGTGTTGAGATTTTAGATGCATATCTTACGTTAGCTATAGATACTGCAAAGAAGAGTGAGAAGAAGCACGCAGACCTTATAAAAAAATTCTATGAGATGAAGAAGGCCTTGGCTGTCAGGGCCGCGAATTATACAGCTGCTATGCGTATTACAGATTATATAGTCGCAAGCTCTGACTATAAGAACACAAGGGACGCAATAGAAGCTCTAAGGGATATACTGAAGTCTATAACAGACAAAGAAGCCGAGAAGATAGAGGAAAAAATAGATAAACTGGAAAGGAGCCTTATATATAAAGAGACAGCTATGTTAAAGGCAAAACGGCTCTTAGGAAGCGAAGAAGAGATCGATCAGATACTTAACTGGTTAGAGCAATCAGGCATAGAGTATGTTAACACGGACACAGCAAGCGAACTACTTGAGGGCGTGCTAAATGAACTTAACAGAAGAGACGGTGTTGCAGATATAACCGAATATGACGCTGTCTCATTATTAGAGCAGATATCAAAGGTCGGTATCTCAAAGATAAAAGAGGAAAAAGGAGCTATTACTATCTACCTAGGCCCCAATCTTATAGGCTCTGCGCTAAGAACAGGTCTTCCTCTTATATTCAGATGGTTAAGCCAGACTGATCCAAGAGCTCTTGCCCAAGCCCATAAGCTTCACATAGAAGATTTAGAAAATATGCTTAATAAGGAATCATCAAGGGTCCGCAAGGGTAATATTATTAAACACAGGCATGCACTTGCTAAACTCAATCTAGCAGCAGCGCGGGAGGAGCTTGAAGAAGCCCGGGCGAAGAATGATCCTTCTGATATATATGAAAAGGAATTAGCACTTACATATTATAGGGCCCTATATATAAGAACAAGATTGGATATGCGTATGATGGGGCTGGAGACTGAAGAAGAATATAGCGCTGATATTATCAAGCTGGTCGAACTCTTCAGAGGGAACAAGGAAGAAAGAGCATCCTTGACAGGAAGAACAGAAGAAAAGACAGCATCTATGGATAAATTCAAAGATGCTATATATGATGCTTTAGATGTGCCTACGCCAGGGGCTACAGGTGAATATGTAGCATATGCCCAATGGCTTAAAGATGATGTAACGCGCATGGTAATGAGGCTATATGATTCAGGCGGGACATTGTCTGTTATACATGAGGGCGGTGTAGTAGATTCGCGAGAGGTTATTACAACAGTAGCTGAATATCCTACCTATGAGACAAGATTTTCAATCACAGGCGGAAGGCCATATGAGGAAGATGAACAGCAGGATATGCTGGCACAGGGCAGGCTAAGATACTACTTAGGCCAGAGGACCCAGCTCGAATATGACCTGCAGATGGCAGGCGCTACCAGTGATTATGGAAGAAGAATAGAAGCGAATACAGGCAGAATGGAGACAGGGCTAAGG
>JABMRG010000142.1 GCA_013202935.1 Candidatus Omnitrophota bacterium | reverse complement strand
TATGCCTATAAGCGATATCATGCGCAAGGCAAAATCACTCTTATTCAACCAGAAATCCATAGATTTCATGAGCTTATCAGGGCCTAGCAGGAATATAGCCAGGGCCTTTGCAAGAGATAAGAGGCCTATAACTATAGCTATCCACGGCATCCTAAGGTCTGAAGCGGCTAAGAGGAATAGTATGGCAATTATAAGGTTTATAACACCCCCCGCATATATTCTTTTGCCTTTCTTCCAGAAGCCTATCATACCTTTTATAACACTGGGCTTTATACCATAGATTAAGCTTATAGCAAAAATTAATATGCCTATAAGCTTTACTAGTATAACCATCTTATCAACCCTCCCTTAAAATTTGAGGCTCAAGCCGCCACTGAGCGATTTGTCATTAAAAAGCTGCCCCTCCACATTTAAACTAAGGTATTCGGGTATTATAAGGTCCATACCAGCGAGCATATTAAGCTTGTACTCATACGGATCATCACTATAGCCAAAGCGTGTACCATTGTCCACATAATCTGCTGTTACTAGCCCATCTGAATATACAGCCCCAATATACGGTATAAGATAATAATCCAGGTCTCCTTCAAGCTCCTCGTCAAATTCGAGTAATCTCTTTAGAGATATCTCAACCCCCACAGTTGCTGATACCCTGCCTTCAAATATCTTCAGATCTGATGCGCTTACGCTTCTGGATGCGCCATCGACCTTTACCGAATCTACGGAAGGGTTGGTATAGCGAACCTGCCCATCAAGCCCTAGCTTTAACTTGGAGAGGCTTGTAATCCTTCTCTGGTACACAAGCATCTTAAGCCCCAATCCGACAGCAAGATCAGTGCTTCCATCAAGCTCAATCTTATCGTTGTAGTTCTCTGACCACTTCGCATCAATCATAGAAACACCTATACGCAGATAAGGCTCAAACTGATTCGCTATCCTATAGCCTAGGCCCAAAAGCGCCCATCCACCTTCCAGCTCGCCACTAACAGCAGTGTCGGTATTATCGATCTGCCTTTTTAAAATATTCTCATACCCAAAACTCACTATAAAAGAGTTGCCTTGTGTCTCAGACTCAAAATTGGCGATACCTGAGCCAAAAGGCATATCAACATGCGGTGATGTCCCATCACCAAGAGCGTAAAGCGGTGCTGCACTGAAAATTATGTAAAAACCTACCCTGCATGCTATTAAAAGAAACTTTCTCATCATACCCCCTTCAAGCAAAAAATAAAAACCTCGCCATTCCTCGGCGAGGCTAGATAAATAGATACTCCTACGCTCCTTTTGCGTATCCCCACCGAGTATTTTACTATATCCAATTTAACACACTAACTAAGCTGTGTAAAGCTAAAAAGGATAAAATGAAACTTTTTATACTGACCTCTGTAGTATATCTACAATATCAGACTCTGTGAGCTTTTTAAATGACCCTACCTGGCCATAAGAGCGGATAGCATTCTTTGCCATATCCTTAAACTTGTCTTGTGGAACGCCTACTTCAGTAAGCGATGAAGGCATACCAATTGATACAAAAAACTCTCTTGTCTTTTTTATGGCATCCTCTGCAATAGATGAGTCTTCTTTTTCTTTATCTATACCCCAGACATTGATTCCGTATTCTACAAACTTCTTTCTTGTGGCGTTGTTCAAGACATGCTTCATCCAATTAGGAACGATTATAGCTAAACCAGCACCATGGCTAATATCATATATGGCGCTAATCTCATGCTCTATGCCATGGCAGGCCCAGTCACCCGCCTTGCCTTCACCGATCAGGCCATTCAGCGCCAGGGTGCCTGCCCACAATATATTTGCCCTTGCATCATAATCCTTGGGCTCCTTACAACATACAGGGCCGTAATCTATACAGACCTTTAGAAGCGCTTCTGCTATTCTATCCTGAACATCAGCCGCTTCAGTATAGCTAAAATACTGCTCAAAAACATGTGTCATGATATCAGCAATGCCAGCTGCAGTGTGAAAACTGTTTACACTAAAGGTATACTCTGGGTCAAGCACTGAAAAGACGGGCCTTATCAGGGGGGTTGATAGGGCAAGCTTGCGCTGGGAATCCTGCTTTGTGATAACAGAATTTCCATTCATTTCAGAGCCTGTAGCTGCCAGGGTAAGTACACAGCCTACATCGAGAGCGCTCGAGGGAACAGCCTTTCTCTCAAAAAAGTCCCAGACATCACCATCATGCTTAGCACCAACTGCGATAGCCTTTGCAGCATCTATTACGCTTCCTCCTCCAGCAGCCAGAACAAGGTCAATAGCTTCCCTCTTCGCTATCTCTATACCTTCATAAACACTCTCAAGCCTTGGATTTGGAACAATGCCTGAATGTTCAAAAAATTTTATCTTTGCTTTTTTGACCTGATCCATCAGATCATCAAAGACACCATTCTTCTTTACGCTTCCCTGGCCAGTAACTATCAGTATCCTCCTGGCTCTCTGTTTAAACTCATCAGATAGCGCAGATATTTCACCTTTGCCAAAATATATTTTAGTGGGTATATAGTGTGTGAAATTTTCCATTATTATCTGTAGTAGGGTAAGAGCTGCATAGCCAGGAGTATAAAAGCAAGGGTTGTAAGACCAACTACGGCACCTATCTTGAACCAATACCTAAAGCTTATTGATATCCCCCGCCTTTTTTCAAGGGCACCGATGGCCACTATGTTGGCTGTTGAACCGATTATAGTCATATTACCGCCAAAGCAGGCACCAAAGAGAAGTGCCCACCATAATACAGAATGAGTACCCAGCATCGTATTCAGGCTATGTATAACAGGGATAGAGCCAGCTACCACAACCACGTTATCAAGGGCACTTGATATTATTC
The DNA here is from genome assembly GCA_013202935.1 of Candidatus Omnitrophota bacterium. Lineage (GTDB taxonomy): Bacteria > Omnitrophota > Gorgyraeia > JABMRG01 > JABMRG01 > JABMRG01. The sequence goes on along the minus strand of JABMRG010000142.1, from coordinate 10,656 downwards.
CGCTGCCAAAGAGTACCGTCGCTATGAGGTGGAACTGATTGCTCGCAACAAGCATGAGTAGCTTTTGTGCAAGGACCTCTGCAACACCGGTATTTGCCAGTATGCCTGCCTGGCCAAAAAGAAACATGAAAAAGAGCAGGGTCCACCACTCCACATCATTCTCTATGTAGCTCCTTGCCCTTTCACGCCTCCAAACCATTATGATAGCAGCTGATAATAGCGGCGCCATCAGAAGGATGGTGTTTAACTCAAGCCCCAGTAAAAGTTCAAGTCGGTGGTGCATGGCTATCAACAGGAGCGTTGCCCCTGCTATTACAAAACCAATCTTTAACCTCTTTTCAGTAGGAACTGAGAGAAGCTGCACGAGTATCTCATTGGGCCCATACTCCTTAATCTTCTCATCCAGTTCCCTAATCTCTTTCCTGAAGATTATAAATATAAGCCCCGTAAGCACAAAAAGTGACATTACCATAAGCGGAAAAGCAAATAGCAAAAAATTTTCAAAAGATAGCCCGGCCTTGGCTGCTATCATAATACCTATGGGGTTTCCAATAACAGTACCTGCCGAGCCTATATTAGTCGCAAGAACCGAAGTCATTATAAAAGGTATGGGGTCAACCTCAAAAAAATCACTCAGCTCAAGAATAATCATTATCATAAAGAGTATCGATGAGACTTCATCGATAGCACATGCCAAAAGGGCTGATGCGAAAATAAGCGCAAGCATAAACTTTTTTGCGCTTATTTTTTTCATGATAAGCGCCTTCTGAAGGAGCCAGGTAAAGAGGCCTATCTCTTTCAAAAACCCGACAAGCACCATCATGCCTATTAAAAAAAGTATGATCTCCATAGATGAGTGATGAATAAACTCATCCAGCTTTGCAACACCTGTAAATAGCATTATTGTAGTACCTAAAAATGCAAAGCTTAGGCGAAACTGCCAGAAAAGCAGTGTTCCGAGAATAGAGAGTGAAAAAGCTGCAAGCGTTATTATCTGAGCAAGATTAAAACCAAGCCTCTTGCCTAAAAGAACGACTACAATAAGAGCGCCTATCAACGCAAAGGTCTTTTTGAGTAGATAATTATTTTTACCAGTCATAATGTATATTTTATCCTTAAACGAATATAAAACAACTAAAATCTTTTCATAATTACACTGAATTTGCCATTCCTTGCAACCTTCACAACAACGTCTCCGTCTCTATCAGTGCGTAACAGCATGGAACCAGAGGCCTTTATAAGCTCAAGCACTGCTTTGGATGGATAGCCTCGAGAATTATCCTTGTTGACACTTATTATACTTAGGCTAGGCGATACAGCCCTTATAAATTCCGGGGAAGATGCATCATTGTGGCCATGGTGAGCAACTTTAAGGATGTCCGATTTAAGGTTGCTCCCTTGCTTGAGCAGGTATCTCTCAGTCGCATCTGTTGCATCTGCCATAAGCAGCATGCGGAAATTTTTATATTCAATCATACTGACTATTGAATTAGCATTTATACCTGAGAAGGGTGACGGGCTGCTGGGTGAGAGCACCCTAAGGCTAACCTCGCCCAGCCTTAATAAATCACCTGCACTTAAGGCCCCTCTTTTTGTCCTGGATGCCATAAGCTCCTGGAGCCACCTATAAGGGTCTTGATTCTCTTTAAGCCTGCCTATATCCTCACCGTTAGTAAATGTCTGGCCAACATCGTACTCTTGCAAAACATAGAAAGCCCCTCCTATGTGATCGAGGTGTGGATGCGTAAGTATAAGATAGCTCAGCTTCTCTACCCCATTCTCCTTAAGATAATCGCATACCCTACGGCCTGTAATCAGATTACCCGTATCTATTAGCAGGCTCTGTCCCGGCTCGGTCTTTATGAGTATTGCGTCTCCTTCTCCAGCATCAATAAAATGAACCGTAAAATATATCTCATCAGCCGAACACCCAACGGATGAGCAGATAAGGATAATTAAAAATATGACCAAAAACTTCATGGCCTTATTCTTTTCCAGGATGGAGCTGCTGCTTGTAATGCTCATAACACTTTTTGCATAACCCATTAGATTCGACCCATTCAGGATGCTTATCCTTGATTATATCAACAATGTGCTCTTCTGTGTGCGGAATAACCACAAGAAGATCTCTTGGCATCTCCATCTCACATACTGGGCAGCGATACTGCATAATAAAAATCTCCTCTTTTAAGCTTAGATATTATCTGCTAGAAACTTCATGAGCTTAAAACCGCGCTCATAACCTGGAAAAGACTGGATCTCCAGCACATAAAGCTCTCTTCTTTTTCTATCAAATATTACATCCACACCAGCGTAGTTTAGCTTAAGCGCCCTGGCTGATTTTTTGGCAAGCAGAATAGCCTCTCTTATGGCCTTATCTCCGATCGCCCTCTTTAAAAAACTTTTCTTCTTCTCTATCCGGCCGCCCTGAGACCAGTTTGTTATGAAGTTCTTGGCCTGCGTGCTCTTTGCATACATATAGGGGACTCTGTTATATATGCAATAGATCCTCATGTCGAATTTTCTTCCGCGCACAACTGGTGTATATATGGCCTCCTGGAATATAAACCCCTTATCTATAAGCGTTTTTAGGAACTGGCTCTGATTTTTCTGGGATATCTTTACAGCCTTCCAGTTGTAATCATGCAAGCGGTTATGGATCCTGTTCTTTCTGAATATAAAATTAGTATAGCAGCCCCTCTGATTAATATAGGTTATGCCTTTGCCCATCGCGCCAAAGCGGGGCTTTGCATACAAAGATATACCTTTACCTATTAATCCTTTTACGTCTGAAGCAGACTTTACCCTATAGATTATAGGGCTTCGTATACCTGCTCTTTTAAGCGCCTGGTAGGTCTTCTCCTTATCCCTGTCAATTATGCATGAGGTAGGTGGATTGATAAACCTTAAATCATGATACCTGTACTTACGTTTTATGGTGCTGTTTACCATCAGAAAGAATTTCTTAAAATCCTCTCCGAAGTTAAGGTCGCCGTAAATTCTTTCATCTCTGTCATAACGCTCTATCTCCTCATTCCAGTGGTTATAGGGAAAAAAGAGCATAACATCCAGCCTCTTAGTAGAGACGTTGGGCAGCCTCTTTGCTGCAAGATCATCATACGTTATAAAGAGTACACCTATGTTGCGGTTGTTCAACCTATGCTTATAGGTAATAAACCTATTAAGAGAGGGTTCAAACTTCTCATCATTCATCATCAAATCGCCAACTACAAGAACTGTTTTTCTCATAAGAATTAAAACTCGAATATTTCAGGGTCTATTATAGCCTTTTTGATATAATTTGGGAGTCGGGATAGCTTTTTTACTGATGCTATTTTTAGAACTAAAGGCATAACCTGCTTGCTGTACCTGTTAGAACTTGAGATAGGCGCAAGGCCAGGATAGCCGAATATGCAGATGTGGGTTATCCCATTGACAATATATGCCGGCTTGTTTATATATGTAGGGTGGCATGACTGTACCGGATTGGGATAGTCAACTGAGAGGTCAAGCACAATGCCGTGCTTATTCATAAAACGGAGCATCTCTCTAGTAACAACATATTCCCTGGCATCCCTCTTCTCTTTTGGCCAGGCAATACCATTTACCAATATATCTACATTTCTCAAGAAATGTTTTATGTGCCTGTATTCGCCTTTTCGTAATATCCTTACATTGGCACCTAGTGCATGCGCTACCTTGAGCGCACCACTTGACACAGCACCATAGCCGAGCATGAGCACATTGCAGTCCGATGGTGACTTCTTGGCAATATGGAACGCCATAATCATGCCCTGCTCACCAGACATGTCTGTGCACTGCACAAGCCTCTCTCCTGCCCTGTTCTTTAAGAGCTCCATTGCGATAGCTTTTACATTCTTCTTATCCATCAGCTTAACAAAATTAGGATTCTGTTCTGCATGGAGCATTGAAAATAACAGGTTATTGTGCATCAACCTGAACTCTTCAGGCATCGGGGGTTTTAGCTTTACCACAAGATCCTGGCCGAATACTCTGTGCCTATCACGTGTTATACTAGCACCTGCCTCGCGATATTCAGCATCAGGTATGCCCATCCGCATTCCTAAGCCTTTCTCTGCAGTAACCCTATAACCTGACTCTGTAATCCTTTTTACCTCGCGCGGAAGCAATATGGCACGTATCTCTCTTCCGCCTGCTGAAACCTCTTTAGTTATACCTATATTCATATCAATTTCTCCTTTATATAGACTTAGACTTATAATTATACAACAAATCTGAAAAATTGCAACAAAAACACTGGGGACGTATCCCGTTCGTACCAATACATCGAACTTGAGGGATGTGCCCCCTTGTTGACTGTAAACTGTCCCCAGACTTATACGGTTACCTTGATTTTTCGCAGTTATAGCAGCTTGAGTTTATGTTGGCATTCTCTCTTCCGCAGAATATGCATATCCATATTTCTTTGTCACGGTTAAGATCGGCCTTCAACCTGTAAAAAAACTGCCTGATGGTTGGTATGCGGGCGATGAGGTAAATTATAAAAAGAAAAGCTACTGCAAGAAGAAGATATACCAGACGCGATTGCTCTTTGTATGGGGAGATTTTTTCTATGTCTACGCCTGCTGCGCTCAGCTTCGCAGCGATTGTCTCTTTTGCGTCATTATATCCTGGCATGCTAAAATTGACAGTGCCTACTATAAATTTCTGCGCAATAGGATAAAAACCTTTCTCTAGCTTCTGAAGCTTAAGGAGATAGGATTTATAGAATTGAGCAGCCATAGCAACCTCACCCTTTTCCTCTAGCAATATAGCTATAATAATATCCACATGCAGGTACTCTGGCACTATCCTCCTGGCCTGCTTAAGATGCTCTATAGCCTTTTCTATATCATCTTGATAAATCGCATTAAACCCAGCAACGAACTCCTCACCCAGACGGAAGAGATTGTGCTCGATAGGATTTGTGGGCTTTTTTGTTAGCTGAGTAGTCTGACTAAAGTAGCGATATGGGTGCTCATAGCTCTCCAGGCTTAGATAATCATCGTTTGCCCAGCTTTCTGCTCTTGCCAGGAGGCAGAAGGAGCAAATCAGGAGCCCAGCAATAAATGGTAATAAAAAATAATATCTTCTCATCTTGTCTCTCACCATTAGCCTTCTAAACCTTTAAAAATATCTATTATCTTTTCTAAATCACTCTTTTCTTGCCCTGGAGTGGTATCTGTAGAAGGGCCTCCTTCACCTGGGGCTTCTTTATCTTTTAGCAGCACATCCGTTATCTTGTCAAAAGTCATCCTGGCAAGCGCCCTCTTTACCTTTGATCCTAAATAGAATTTCGGGTTATCCATAGGGCCTTTTATCTTGAAATCAAAGACCACTTCTCCAGATGAAGATGAAAAATATTTATACAGGTCTTCAGCGCTTGTAGACCAAAACTTGTTGAAGCTGTGATCTTCTTTGGCCTCCAGTAAAAGATTTGCCAATCTTATCTCATTAGTTGAACCGATATCCCCATTATCAAAATTGAATACCAGCTCGCCGCCTGCACGCCCTTGCTTAAAGATAAAAGGTGAAAACTTATCATAATAAGGTTCAAAATGCATAAACTCCAGGTTTCTGATATGGAAGGTGTTTGACATGGTAAGTTTTTCCCTGGTAGGGTCATAGCCGCTTACCCACTCTACTGCCTGGCCGTTCCTTCCATTAAGGACTCCTGAACCTTCTGAGTCCAAATAAAGAATATCCTTAAAATCATCACCCATGCTAAGCTTTATATTGGCTTGGACATTTTCAATAGTAGTCCTGTATGGCTTCTCAGAAATATAGCAATCTTCAAAAATAAAGGTGCCGTTGGTGATAGCAAAGACCGGCTTAATCTCAATAAGATCTTCAAGCCTTTTTACAGGACTTGAGAGATATGAAAAAAGCCCAAAGAATTTCGACTTAAGAGACGACACCTGCACTTTCTTTTTCTGCTTAAAAACCTCCTCCATGTGCTGAATATTTAAGCTTGAATCTTTCAGGCGCTCAAGATAGAGTACAGGATTAAAGAGCTGCGCATCTCCTACCTCTAACCCATCTTTAATCTCCTGCGGGTTGCGCTGAGAGAAGAAAGCCTTTACCTTTGGAACCTCCAGCAAATAGGGGTGTCTGCATCCTTTAGGATTCCGTATCTTAAAATCTCTTATATCTAAATTTTTACCTTCAAGATCAAGCTCTATCTTGCCTACTTCCATATAATCAGGAAGCAGGTTTTCGATAAGCTTATTTATGCTATAATCAAAAATCCTACTGCGGTTCAGATAGACCATTCCACTGCCGGCTATAAGAATAATTAAAACCAAAAGCAATATAAATTTTAATATTTTCATGATCTTTTCTCAGAAATGAGTCGGGTTATTTAAGAGTAGATGTGATATCTTTTACAATCTCATAGGCAGCGCGTGAGCGCGAGACATATTTGAGATGGCGCCTCATTATCGTAAGGCGCCGCTTGCTCTTTAAAAGATCCGCGATCTTTGGTCCGCCTGTCTCCATATCGTGTATCCTTATGGCAACTCCTGCCTCAAGAAGGTAGTCGCTGTTTCTCATCTCCTGGCCAGGTATAGGGTCTATAACACCCATCAATGTTCGGCTTGCCAGGACTTCTGACGTGGTAAGCCCACCTGGTTTACTTACAACAATATCAGAGGCCTGCATGAGCTCATGCATATTATCGACCATTCCGTAGACAGCCACCTTCTTATTTTTTAAGCCTTTTGCTATATGTTTTAGCCTGCTCATTAATAACTTATTCTTGCCAGCCAAGACAATAATCTGCAACCTCTGCTTCACATCCTTAAATGAGGCAAGCAGCTGTTCATACCCTGTAAGGTTATAGCGGCCGCTTATCAACAATACTACTGGAATACCTTTGCTAAGCTTAAGCTTCTTGCGGAGCTTTGTTCTGCTAAATGGCTTTGCAAATGCTGGGCTTACGGGTATACCAGTAACATTGATCTGCTTATCCCTAAAGCCATGCGACTTTAAGATCCTTGCCTCTCCTGCAGTAGCAACATAGTATTTGTTTACATACCTGCTGATCCAGAAAGAGTGTATTGTAAAGTCTGTTACAATGCAGAAAAAGGGAATATTTAGCACCTTAAGCCGCCTTAGGCTTCCTAGTGCCTCCCAACCTAAAAAATGTGTAAAGACCAGCGCATCTGGCTTAAACTCTCTTACATACTTTACCAAAGGAGCAAGGTACATATTACCTATAGTATGGTGGAGTCTTGATGTAAGTGTAGGCTTCTTATATTTGTAGGACCTGTCAAAGAGGTAGCCCCAGAGTTCAGGAATTCTTCGCACAATCTCCAGATAGCTTCCTCTGTATAGCTTCTTAAAATAAGCGGGCGTGTAATCAAGGATATCTATATCTTTGGCAATCGCCAAGGACCTTTCCTCTGCCACCTGCCTTATAGCGCGCGCTGCCTGCTTATGGCCTGCCCCTGCCGAGGCATAAAGTATCAGTAACTTCGGAATCTTCTTCTTCATATCATTACTATTATATAAAAAAATCCCGCAATTTGAAAGCTAAAACTTACTGAATATGTATTAAATAAAATCTAGAATATTCAGGTTGATTTTTTGGAAGAGTTGGGCGAGTTTTTGCATCGGAAGGCCGAGTATATTAAAATAGGAGCCGCGGATATCATCAAATATAATAGAGCCTACACCCTCTATTGAGAACCCCCCAGCCTTATCATATGGCCTTAGTGCCTTGAAATATCTTTTTATCTCGGCACCATCCATCCTTTTAACATATAAGGAGCTCTTTTCATATCCTGATACTGATTTTTTAGTCTTTGTATCCAAGAGATGGATACCCGTATAAGCATCTATTTTTTTGCCGCTAAATTTATAGAGCATCGTCTCTGCCTCTTTTCTGCTCCTTGGTTTTCCTATAGTCTTGCTACCTAAGCGAACAAGCGTATCTGCTCCTATCAGAAGACTATTTTTGTACTTTGAGGCGACTTTTAGCACCTTGGCCTCGGCATTCTTCTTTACAATATCTGACACTGGAGAGCTGTGACTATGCAGTTCCCTTGCCCTGCTCTTGACCGTTTTATGTTTAATGCCACAGGAAGTTAATATTGCAGAACGCCTCTTTGATGCTGATGCTAAAATAATCTTACGTCTCATCTATTATCTCAACTGGGATTTCTCTACCCAACCATCATCTATGCTGACGGCCTTTTCAGTATATGCTGATATAAATAGAAACTTGATCCTAACCCATTCTATTGAGTCAGCTTCTGCAGATTCTCCTATCAGCACAACCATTGCCCCATTCTCAAGTGTAGTTGTCTTATTGATTCCAGGATTAGCAAAGACTGGCACATCCATCTCCATGTATAGTCCGCCACCAGTATCTATCCTCCCGTTGATTAATGCTGTATCATTCTCCTGACAGAGCTTTGTAAACTCATCTCTAAGATTCTGATCCATGGTATGTTTTTCTATGCCATCCATCAGAGAAGACCATACTGCCTCATCTGCAAGAGCTGGTAGAGGCATCGATATAGCTGTAACAAAAACTATTATAGAAATAAATCTGTTCATCCCTTAATGCCTTTCCCGATGAAAGATAACTACAATAAAAACGGTAATGCTGAAAAGAATAAAATTTGATATAGTAAAGGCCTTAAAAACAATCTCTTCACTTGATAAGCCTTCTGGCAGCATAAGCAAAAAACAGACCCATACACCTAATGCCCACCATAGGCTTATATCTTTTGAGGATTTTCTCTTTAATACCCTGAATATCAGAGGGAGGTTCCAGAATGGAAGGACAATTGCCGCAATGAGTGAAATTTTTACAAGAAGGTCCATTTAAGTCTCCTTTGAATAAGCACAGCCAGGAGGACATGCGCTCTGTTTTAATAGGACTCTGATTGGAATGCAATGAAACTTATTGCCACCTGCTGTTAAGTGCACACCTATGCGGTTTTTGTAATCTCTGCATACGTATTTATTATCCCCAAGCTGCATGAGATTGACGCAGGGATCATTATCTACGCCGCAGCAGGCACCGCATCTTTTACAGATCTCCTCAAACTCCGTATCCTTAAACTGCAGGTAGTCCTGGTAGCCTAATCCCTTCACTAAAACTTCTCCCAATGGAGCAGGTCTTCTAAAGGGCGTCTTTTATGCGGCTGGGCCTTTTCTGCAGGCCAACCAAGAGAAATGATGCTTATAAGTTTTTTGGTTTTTGGCACACTGAGCATATCTGCAATCTCATCACAGTATGGCTTCTTGTCGCCTGCTATCCAGCATGCGCCTAAACCTAAGTCAGAAGCTTGTAGCAGTATATTCTCTGTTGCTGCGCAGCCGTCCTCGAGGTAATATTTGGTATCTTCACAAAAGATAGCTATCGCTGCCTGCGCTTCCTTGATAAATTTTCCGTTCGTTGCAATATCTGATATCTTTTGCAAGTTGGCTTTTTGGGTTATTATAATAAACTCCCATGGCTCAACACATCTTGCAGTAGGCGCTTGCCTGCCAGCATCGACAAGCTTCTCAAGAAGCTCCTTTGAGAGCGGTTTATCAAGATAGCTTCTTATGCTCGATCTCTTAGAGATCGCATCAAAGGTATCCATATCTTTTCCTTTTTCTGTTGTGTGGTTAGGACAAATACCTCTTTTTATGAAAGTCATCCAGCAGCCTTTTAATATCACTGCCTGCTGATTTCGCTATCATAGTACATATAAAAATCAGCACTGAAAACTGCCAGCACTCTTCAGGGCCTACAATCAACCCTGCGTGCACTTCCTCGGCCTTCTGCAACTTATTCTGATAATGCTTAATAGCACCTTTTAGCTTGCCTTCGTACACCTCAAGCGATTGAGTCTTGTTATTATACCGGTAAGAAGGAAATTTAACCCCCCTTACCAATAAAAAATTAGTAACAGAGTCTTCGCTCACATGGAGCTCTTCATCAAAATCAAACCCCTCAAAATGGGGTAGGTTTTCAGGCAACACGATAGAGGGTTTTTCAATATAGACCTTACCCTGCCTTACAACGGAGTCTCCAATGTTCAGGCTAGATTCTGCCAAGAAGATATAAGGCAGCTCTATTGTCTCGAATGTAAGCAGAGGATGCATACGAGCTCTTATAATCTCGGTCTTTTTAAGCGCTTTCTCCCATAGTTCTACTATATCCATACTAACTCCTTTAAAAACAGAATGCTCATATTGTATCGCAATCGCTCCATTTGTCAAGCAAAAAGGGGACGTTTCACTCGCTCATATCCTCTTTCTTTGCAACAAGTTATGTACCTAACCATTACACTTTACAATAAGCCTGGGGACACTTTACTTAGTTTACCATGTATTAAACTATTGTAAAGTGTCCCCATATGCGTGAAAAAGTGTAATGGTCAAAGCCATAACTGGTTGGTATGTAACGTGTTGTGAGCAAGGGAAACGTCCCCTATATGTTGCCGAGGTGGATGTGGCGGAGGCCGGCTTCCTTGCCCAGCTTCTCTGCCTGCTTCAACGTTTCAATAGGCGTGGTTGGTCTTTCAGTAAACTTATAGTCAGGATGAAACCTGCTAATATGCCATGGTATCTCTACACCTGTATCTGCTATAAAGCCTGCCATACCTTTAAGCTCTTCTTCAGAATCATTTAAAC
>JABMRG010000141.1 GCA_013202935.1 Candidatus Omnitrophota bacterium | reverse complement strand
GAAGCAGAAAATGCCCAACAGGCAGCTGTTAAGCTAAGCGGAATGGGGCTTTATACATTATCTCTTGAAGAAGAGACAGCCGCATTTATTAAGAAATCGAGGGGCAGGCAGTTCTTTATAAAGGGAGTGCCGCTTCGTGACTTAAGTAATTTTACACGGCAGCTTTCAAACCTATTAGACTCAGGGCTTACTATTCTTAATGCGCTGGGTGTTCTCATAGAGCAGACTGATAGCCCGGAACTTAAGCATACCATAGGCCTTTTACGGGATGATGTGCGAGATGGTGCTACATATTCTGCTGCCCTGAAGAAACATCCCAAGATATTTTCTACACTCTATGTGAATATGGTAGGCTCAGGTGAGATAAGCGGCACATTAGAAGATGTCCTGAGGCGCTTAAGTGATTTTTTAGAGAAGGATGAGGATACTGTCTCTAAGATACGCGCAAGCCTGGCATATCCTGCGCTTATGGCGTTTGTCGGGTTTATTACTATATTTGTCCTTTTGAGTTTTGTAGCACCTCGTCTTACAGCTATATTTATAGATCTAGGCCAGGCACTTCCTCTACCGACAAAACTTCTTATTGCCATAAGTGGGTTCTTTGCCAAATTCTGGATCTTTATCTTAGTAGGCATAGCTGCTCTTATATTTACCTTTAATCGCTGGTCTAGGACAAAAGAGGGTAAAGCAGTATTTGATAAGTTTAAACTAAAAGTACCTGTAATAGGACCCTTTATTCAAAAAGGAGAGATAGCGAGATTTGGCAGGACATTAGGTACACTGATCTCCAACGGCGTTCCTATTGTACAGGCACTCGGTGTGGCAAACACTACAATAGGAAATGATATTATCAGGCAGGAGCTGGATAAAGCAAGGAAAGATGTGGTAGAAGGTGCCCCACTATCTAAGTCAATAAGGCAGAGCAAGAACTTTCCCAGCATGATGATCAACATGATAGCTGTTGGCGAGGAGAGTGGCACTTTAGAAAGATCGCTCTTTAAGATTGCCGATGCATATGATACTGAACTGGATAGGTCCATAAAGACCCTTACATCAATGATAGAACCAGCGTTAATACTTTTTATGGGAATAGTTGTCGGGTTTATAGTTATAGCAATGTTGTTACCGATATTCCAATTAAATATGATGGTCAGGTAGAGAAAGGGGTATAAGAAATTGAGAATAAGTGATATTGCAAAAAAAACAGGCCTATCTTCAATGGTGGTATCAAGGGTTTTGCAAGGGGCGCCAAATGTAAAGACCCAAGATAGAGAAAGAGTAAACAAGGTAATAGGGGACCTAAGGCTAAATGCTATAGTAACTTCTGCTACCAAAAGAAAGACAGGCAAGGTCTTTGGTGTTATTATCCCGCGCTTTGAGGATATATTTCATTCCTTCTATGCCACAGAGGTTATAAGGGGAGTTGCCCTGGCAGCGAGTAGATTAAAGGTGGATATTATGATGCATGTGAGCGAGAGGCATCAGCATGAAGACTGGCTTACGAGTAATGCATTAAGCCCTGATTATATCGATGGTATTGTATTCGCTGATATAAATGGAGATAAGCAGCAACTGAAGAAAGTCCTTGCTCGCAAGATCCCTTGCGTAGTGCTCAATAACTCTTTTGAAAAAGAGCCGATAAATTCAATTGCTATCAATAATGAAGATGCTGCTATAGAAGTTACAAAGTATCTTATTAAACTTGGCCACAAAAGAATAGCTACTATCGCAGGAGACCTCTCTACCGAGGCCGGTAAGAAGAGGCTCGATGGCTTTAAGGCATGCATGAAAGAAAATAGCATAAGGCTTACCACAAAGTATATTACCGTAGGCCATTTCCTGCGCTCACCCGCAAGGGGAGCCATGGAGTATCTTCTTAAATTGAAAGAACCGCCTACCGCTATTTTTGCTGCAAGCGATGTAATGGCAATGGAGGCCATCGATGTTGCAAGAAAGAAGGGCCTGAATGTCCCTGAGGATATATCTATAGTAGGTTTTGATGATAACCCTTTGTGCAGATACTCACCTGTGGGCTTAACAACAGTCTGGCAGCCGATAACAGAAATGGGCAGAATGGGAGTTGAGTTCTTAAACCAGATAGTAGCAGGTAAAAAGACATACCCTATCAAGATACTTCTTAAGACAAAACTTGTAGAACGCAAGTCTTGTACAAAAATATAGAGGGAACGTTTCACTCGCTCATTACATATTGCTGCACAAGGAGTTATAAAAATGTATATTACACTTTTTCTAACACTGGGGACACTTCACATTGATTTACTATATGGTAAAGTAAGTGAAGTGTCCCCATGCTTGGAGCAAAAGTGTAATGGTCATTAACGTAACCTTATGGAACTAAAGGGGTTGGGAGCGAGTGAAACGTTCCCTAAGAAGGAGATGAGATGAGAAGAGCATTTACGTTGATAGAACTTATGCTGGTAGTAATTATCATAAGTGTCCTGGCAGCGATGGTAGTGCCGAATCTTGTTGGAAGGTCACAGGAGGCGCGTGTTGCTGCAGCCAGCGGCGGCATTGAGAACCTTTCAGTAGCACTGGGGCTATATGAGCTTGATAATGGGATGTTTCCCAGCTCAGAGCAGGGCCTAAGAGCGCTTAAGGTAAAACCTTCTAGTTCTCCCACTCCTCCAAACTGGAAACGCCCTTATATAAAAAAGATTCCTAAAGACCCATGGGGAAACCCCTATACTTATGCCTCACCCGGAGTACACAATACACAAGATTATGACCTCTCTTCTTTTGGCCCTGATGGCATAGAAAGCGACGATGATATTACAAACTGGGAAACAGAAGAGGAGTAATAGTTCTGGTTTTACACTTTTAGAGCTATTATTAGTAGCGGTAATTATTCTTGCCTTAGTTACGATATCTACCCCTTTATTTAAGAGAACCTATGAGGACTTAAGACTTACTTCTTCTGCCAAAGATATATCAGTTATTATGCAGTTTTGCCGCGAGAGGGCTATTTTTGAAAGAATACCTTACAGGTTTCTGCTTAATATAGATAAAAAGAATTACAAGATCCTCAGGCAGGAAGAAGATGAGGATGATTTTGAAGCCATACAGGGGAGATGGGGTAAGACTTTTAAGATAAGCGAAGCAATAGAGATTGAGGCTGATGAGGAAGCAATAGATTTTTTACCAGATGGCAACATAACACCTGCTCTGATATATCTTACCAACAGAGACGAGGTGACGCATACGGTCTCTACAGAATCAGCCACAGGACTTATTAAGGTTTATGATTATAAATTTGAGCCAGAAGAATAGAGCATTCTTACTTATAGAGGTTTTAATTACAGTTGTTATTGTATCTGCATCAATAGTCTTTATAAACCACGCCTTCTCTACTTCACTAAGAGCGATTTCGATCTCCAATGATTATCTCAAGGCAGTGCTATTACTTGAGGATAAGAGTTTTGATTTTGAAGCCTATCCTGTTGTTGAAGAGGGCGAGTTCTCAGGTGAGGAAGAGTTTATGCAGAATAATTTTGTCTGGGAACAAGTGGTAGAACAGTTAGAAGAAGAGGATCTTGGGGATGAGGATGATTATGAGGAGGATGAGATTCTGCTTAAGAGGTTGAGGTACTCACTTAAATGGTCCAGACAGAATGCCGAGCGCAATATAGATATATTGACTTATACTGAGATAGAGGAAATCGAAGAATGATAAGGAAGAGGGGGTTTACCCTTATCGAACTCTTGGTTGCGGTTGCGATATTTGCAACAATTGCAGTTGTCCTATACTCCTGTTTTCGCGGCGGTGTTATGGCATGGAGGCGCATAGAGTCTGAGTCAGCATCACAGCAGAGGCTAAGAGGTGTTTTTGCAACGATTACAAAAGACATTAAGAATATGATCTATATGTCCAATATTCCCTTTGAAGGGAATGAGAGCCAGGCAGCATTTGTAACATGCATGAACTTATCTGAAGATGGATCTTCCAATGTAAAGAGAATCAGTTATTTCCTCGCGCCTAGTGAAGATGAAGATGCACCCTCTTCAAGCCTACTCATAAGGAAAGAAGAAGAACTTATAGATGTTATTAGCATGCTTGAACCTGAAGAAGAGGAAGAAGAAATTATAGAAGAGGTACTTGAGCCGGCCCAAGAAGGCGGAGAAACGCTGCTAGAAGGGGTATCTGAGATTAACTTAAGTTATATGCTGGCTGCAGAGCAAGAAGAAGCGGAGGAGGAAGGCATAGAGTATGAATGGGTCCAGATGTGGGAGCAAGCAGATGCCCTGCCAAGAGGTATGAAGATAGAGATAACCTTTGCAGATAGTGGTGATGGCCAAGCAACCTCTATTTCTAGAAGGATATGGATACCAACTGCTAAACCTTCTGAAAGCGCAGAAGAGACTCTGGAGGTTCCTGAAGAAGAATGAAGGAAAAAGGTGCAATACTGATAACAGCTTTGTGGATTGTTGCTATACTTACTATTTTTGCCGTAAGCGTAGGAAGGCAGTCTGCAGTCTCGTTGAAGCTTACCTCCTATAGTGTAGATAAGGTCCAAGCCTTCCATCTTGCCCGAGCAGGTATTATGCGTGTGTTGGCTGAAAAGAGTTTAGAGTACAAGAGGAACCTTTCGACAACAATAGATGCCTTTAACCAAAAGTGGGCTAACAATGAAGATCTCTTTAAAGAACACTCTTTAGGTAACGGAAGCTATACTATAGGGTATATATATCCGGATGAGACAGAAGATGAAGAAGAGATAATACTCTATGGGCTTATGGATGAGCAGTCAAAGGTAAATATAAATACAGCATCAGTTAATACGCTGAAAAATCTTATATTATCCTTTGATATTGATGAGGATGATGCTGAAGATATCGCAGCAGCCATAGTAGACTGGCGCGATGAAGACGATGAGATAACTATATCAGAAGATGATGTATTCTATGGTGCTGAGGATGAGTATTACCAGGGCTTGTCTCCTGCATACCATTGCAAGAACTTAGCCTTCGATAGTATATATGAGCTTATTCTTGTAAGAGGCATGACTCAAGGCATAATGAATAATATTACCCCCTATATTACCGTATATGGCAATGGTAAAACAAATATTAATACAGCAAGCAGGAGAGTCCTTGATTCACTCTTTGGCCCTGACTATTCTGATCTTGCCTCAAAGATCGTGGAGTATCGACAGGGGTCAGATGAAAGAATAGGCACAAGAGATGACCGCTGGTTTTCTCTTGGATCATATACTATCGATAGGGAAGAAGAAGGGCTTGTTGAAATAAAGAATTTGCAAGATGACGAATGGTATGCTAATATCTATGGTGTAACAACTGATGAGTATAATAGGATAAAAGAGCTTACCGCAGGTTCAGGCGCAGAAGTTACTGTAAGCTCTAGCGCCTATCGCGCAAAGGCGAAAGCTGAGGTAAATAAGGTAAGAACAGAGATAGAGGCGGTCTATATCTTTGAAGATAGTAATGAGCCGCCCTCAGTAGCATACTGGTACCAGGAGACGTAGTATGGCTATTTTTTCAGGCAAAAAATATAAGACATGCATTGAGATAGACAAGGGGTATCTCAAGATAGTGCAGCAAGAACCTTCAAGCAAGACAATTGCTATATCAAAAATTATTATCCAGCCCATAGCGGCCTTATCTGACGATGAGATATCTAAATCACTCACTGACATAACCAAGGCTAATAATATAAGTTTGGATTCAGTTACCGCGGTAGTATCAAGGGAGAAGACTATGGTAAGAACCTTAAGGCTTCCTGCAACTGAGACTTCTGAGGTAGAGAATATGATATCTTTTGAGGCAGCCAAACAGATACCTTATTCAAAGGAAGAGATTGTATCAGATTACAGCATCTTAAGGACTGATAGTGAGGGCTATACTGATATTATGTTGGTTGTGGCCCATAAGAATGAGATAAACAGGATTGATGATATATTAAAAGGTGCTGATTCGCATTCTAATAATATTAGACTGAGCTCGGAGGGTATATCAGCATGGCTAAAGTTATCAGCGCCTCTAGGAGATATCAGCGAAAAAAACATCTGCCTAGTCGATATTGATACCACAAATACCGAGATAGCCATAGTATCCAATGGGATCCTTACATTTTCAAGAGTTGCTTCCATAGGTGCAGATAATATCTCTGAGCCTGAATCTATACGCTGGATAAAAAGATTGGCAGGTGAAGTAAAAGGTTATGTCTCAATGTATGTAAAAGAGCAGCAGAAGGATGCTTCTCTAATCTCAGACTTCCTTGTCACAGGGGCCAATTCTTGCATAGAGGACTTTGCAGCTGCTATCAAGCTTGAGTTTGAACAGAATTCTCAAGCTGTGAATGTCCTATCATCGCTCTCTGTGGCAGATGACGCATTAGGAGATGAAGGTATAGCAGATAAGACCTCTGTCTGTGCAGTATGTGGGGCCCTATTTATTGAAGAAGGTATAAACCTTGTTGCAAAAGAGGTAAGAAGGAAGAAGAGGTATTCTGCAAAACTGCAGAAGCTTGTAGGTATTTCAGTTTTGGGAGCAATTATAATCGGCCTTTCTCTTACATTAGTTTTTTTACAGATCTTTCAGAAGAAAAAACAGCTTGCTACATTAAAGGTGATGCTTAAAACCATTGAGCCAGCAGCAAAGGTAACAGAAGATAAGCTTAAAAAGGTAGAGATACTGAAGGGGCAGTTTTCTGAAGGGGCCTCCTCTCTTGATGTAATATATAATTTATATAAACTTATTCCATCAAGCATATCATTAATAGACTTTGATTACGATGATAGCTCTAGAGTCACACGGTTTCGTGGAAAGAGTGCCAAGATGTCAGATGTATTTAAGCTGGTAACAATTTTAGAAGGTTCAGAGAGTTTCAGCAAAGTAGAGACGCGTTCAGTTGCCAAAAGGCGAACACGCCAAGGAGAGACGGTAGATTTTCAGATAAGATGCAACTTTGTTCCTAAGGAGTAAGGTAAATGGATTTGTTAAATAAGCTTTCCCCAAGAGAAAAGAATATTCTTTATGTTGTTATAGGCGTAGTTATCATTGCGCTTTCTTATAACTTCTTAATAGGGCCGCTTATTAACCAATGGAACAGTATAAACCGTAATATAAAACTTTCCAAGATAAAACTACAGAAATCACTCTCTGTTATAAAGAAAAAGCCAGAGATAGATAAAGAGTATGCTACTTATGCAGCCAGGATGAAGTCTAAAGGAAGTGATGAGCAGGATATTACCCAGATACTCAATGAACTTGAAACCTTGAGCCGTAAGGCCAACCTTAAGATTACCAGCATGAGGCCAAAGCCGTCAAAGGATAAAGGTTATTACAAAAGGTTTGTCGTCGAGATCGAGACAGAATCTCCTATGCAGTCACTTATGAAGTTCATATATGATGTCAAAAATTCTCCCCAGTTACTAAAGGTCGACCGCCTCAACTTAAGTACCAAAAGCAGCCAGGAAGGTACCCTCATAAGATCTTCTATGGTCATATCCAAAGTTGTTATCAAGTAATATACAATGCTCCCTACCTAGGGAGTACTACCTGCCAATTTTTTACTAATTTTTTCATCAAATAGTTGACAAACCAGCAGAAATAGTGTAAACTTACTCCATAAGTAGGGAGATGGTGGGCTCCCTACTTAGAGAGCGCTAAAAGAGCGTACTTTTTTAGTCCAGCCCATGCTGGATTTTTTAATCCCCCAAAATTATGATGAAGAATATATATTTAATAAAAGATTTAGCGCAGGCTACCGGCTATTCTGTAGAAACGCTTAAGTATTATCTTAAGATAAAACTTATAAAGGAAGTAGCGAGAGGGTTTGAGACAAATTTCAGGTTCTTTGATGACTCTACAGCAGAGAAGCTTAAAGAGATCAGGGGATTGAGGAAACAAGGACGCTCATTAGACCAGATAAAGAAAAACTTGGAGAATAGAGGAATGGATAAAGATGAGTTACTATGAGGCCTTAAATCTAAAGACAGAACCATTTTCAACAAGTCCAGATCCACGTTTTTTCTATCCTTCACCTTCACACAACTCAGCTCTTAAGAGGCTTGAGATAGCCGTTAGGCTTAAGAGGGGCCTGAATGTAATACTAGGTGATGTAGGAACAGGAAAGACCACTCTTAGCAGGATGCTTATTCAGATATTTAATAATGAGCCGGATTTTACATTTCATATGATACTCGACCCAAGCCACAAGACGGAGTTTCAGTTCTTATCGAGCCTTGGAAAGATGTTTGGAGTAATGCCGGCTTTTCGCTCAACACTTGACTACAAGGAAGCCCTTGAGAAATATCTTTTTCAAAAAGGCGTTGATGCAAACAAGACAACAATTCTTCTTATAGATGAGGGCCAGAAGTTAACCCCTACACACCTTGAGATATTAAGGACCCTGCTTAACTATGAGACCAATGAGTACAAGCTGCTTCAGCTTATCATACTTGCTCAAATAGAGCTGCTTCCGAAAATAAGAAGGATAAGAAATTTTATGGACAGAATCAACTTAAAATATATTATAAATCCTCTTGATGAGGGTGAGACGAAGGCTATGATAAATTTCAGATTAAAACAGGCGGGGTATGGCTCTATGGAGCCACTCTTTACAGATGGTGCGATAAGGCATATATATGACCACACTCAAGGATACCCGCGAAAGATAGCAATGCTCTGCCACGATGCGCTTGAAACACTTGTAATGCATAATAGAAAAATCATTGATGAGACATCAATAGAAGAGATAATGGCACGAGAGGTTAGATAGATGAATGAGAATTCTTCACCAGAAGAAAGACTGCTGCATCTTATAAAAGGCAAGAAGGAACCGCCTGCGAGTGAAGAGAGTCCCGTAGCCAAAGAGGAGATAAAGATAGAGATCAATCCTGCTCCCGAATCCCTGCCTCAGCAGAAAGAAGAGAAACCGGCAGCAAAAAAGAATATACCTGCTGAAATGCCTATACCAAAACCTAAAATACCCAACCCTGTCAAGGCTAAGCAATTATCTTTTAATATAAGTCATCTATATATTATAATAACTATTCTTTTGGTGGGGCTAGTCAGTTTCTTTGCTTTTAACATATTCTCAAATGATGAGAAAGAAGAATTAGAGCGTATGCAGGCGCTTATAGCTTCGCTATCTGAAGCAGTAGAAACAGCTGGAACTGAGGAGACAAAGGAACTAGATAAACAAGAACCAGAGGTTGTAGTTGATAAGCCAAAACCTAACTCATCTTTTGATGAGTATCAAAAACTACTTAATGAAAAGACTATATTCGCGCCACCTGTAACAAGCAAGAGGAAGGAAAAGGTTAAGGAAGGCCCTGGCCTGCGTGAGTTAATCAAGGAAATACGGCTTGTGGGTATTATGCCGGGCGATGAACCGCAAGCTATTATTGAAGATAAAAAGAGTGGCCAGACACTCTTTTTGATTAAAGGCGAAAGTATAGGGGATATTCAGATAAGGGACATATCTTCTGGCAAGGTAGTATTGGGTTATGGTGAAGAGACAATGGCATTGTCATTATAAAAAAGGGGTAGAATAGATGAGAAGATTATCGGTGGGAATATTAATACTTGGATTGGTATTTGTGCCGCTGGATACTGCTAGGGCAGAGAAGGTGTCTGCTGCAGCAGCGCAGGATCCGAATAAGCTCTCTCTGGATATAAAAGGCATGGATATACTCGATGTATTCAGGCTCTTATCTATGCGGGGAGGACTTAATGTAATAGCAGGCAAAAACGTAAGCGGTAAAGTGACGTTGTTCTTAAAAGACGTGGATGTTTGGGAGGCCTTTGAGATAATCATAGCTGCTAATGGCCTGGCATATGAGAAAAGAGGTACTATTATATATGTTATGACTCAGCGTGATTATGAGCTTATGTATGGCAAGAAATATGAGGATAAGCGTATTGTAAAATCGATTAAACTCAAGCATGTAAAGGCTGCGGATGTTTCAAAGGCAGTCTCTCAGCTTAAGACAAATATTGGAAGGGTCATAGCAGATGAAGCATCTGAGACACTAGTTCTTATGGATATAGCAGAGGCTGTTGCTGAGATGGAGAAGGTTATAAGGGAGCTTGATGTACCTATGGTTACAAAGGTTTATTCTCTGCAATATGCTGTTGCGGAAGACTTAAAAGAAAAAATAAGTGAAATGCTCACAAAGAATATAGGTAGCTTACGAGTTGATGAGAGGACCAATAAGATAGCAATAACAGACCTTGAAGAAAATATACCTATGCTTGATAAGGTTATAGCTGCATTTGATGAGAAACATAAAGAGGTTATAATAGAGGCAAAGATATTGCAGATAAGCCTTAATGATGATTACCAGATGGGTATTAACTGGGATGCTGTCTTTGTAAAAATGCAAAAAAGTCTTCATCCACTGGCGACTGTTGGTGTAAATATGCAATATTCAAATCAGACTGCTGTTATACCTACAACTTCTGCATCTTCTGCAAGTGGAGGGGCTTTACAAATAGGCCAGCTTGATACAGAAGGTTATCAGGCAGTAATCCAGGCGTTAAAAGAGTATGGCCAGACAAATATCTTGTCATCGCCACGCATCGCGGCACTGAATAATGAAGAAGCAAAGATACTTGTTGGAACAAACCAGCCATATGCTACCCGTGCCATAAGCCAGGTAAGTGGTGGTGCGTCAAATATTGAAGAGGAGAATGTAACGTTCCT
>JABMRG010000015.1 GCA_013202935.1 Candidatus Omnitrophota bacterium | reverse complement strand
GGGGACACTTTACTTACTTTACTATGTATTAAGCTATTGTAAAGTGTCCCCAGTGTTTATGTTGTGAAGTGTCCCCTTGCTGAAAGTAAAGTGTCCCCATACTATTTGTTTGACAATATTTGATAGTTTTGTTATAATTTCATCACTTCAGAATAATATCTCACCAAATCCAAGGAGATTATAATGGCCAAGATAAGAAGCAACGACCTCAAAAAAGTCTTCGATATTATATTAAAATTCTTCAATAAATTCTTAGGTATGTTCTCAAATGATATGGGCCTTGACTTAGGCACAGCAAATACTCTTGTTTATGTTAAGGGCCAGGGCATTGTACTCTGCGAGCCCTCTGTAGTTGCTATAGCAAAGGGTACATCTCGCGTATTAGCTGTTGGGGAAGAGGCAAAGCGCATGCTTGGCAGAACACCTGGTAATATAGTAGCTGTAAGGCCTATGAGGGATGGTGTTATTGCGGATTTTGAGATAACAGAGAGCATGGTCCGCTATTTTATAAAAAAGGTCCATAATCGCCGTGTCTTTGTAAGACCAAGAATTGTTATCGGAATACCATCTGGTATTACAGAAGTGGAAAAGAGAGCGGTAAGAGATTCAGCAGAACGCGCTGGCGCAAGAGAAGTCTATATGGTAGAGGAGCCGATGGCTGCAGCTATCGGTGTAGGTCTTCCGATAGTTGAACCTGCTGGCAATATGATTATAGATATAGGTGGTGGTACAACAGAGATGGCTGTTATATCCTTAGCAGGGGTTGTCTTTTCAAAGTCTATAAGGATAGGCGGCGATGAAATGGATGTAGCTATTATAGAATATCTCAAAAAGACCTACAACCTAATGATCGGTGAAAGGACAGCAGAAGAGATAAAGATAAAGATAGGTTCCGCATATCCCATTGATGAAGAACTGAAGATGGAAGTAAGGGGCCGTGACCTGATAGCAGGTCTTCCTAAGATGATAACTGTAACTTCAGAAGAAATAAGAGAGGCCCTTTCTGAGCCGGTTCACGAAATAGTTGAGACAGCAAGGCTTACACTTGAGAGGACTCCTCCGGAACTTGCCGCAGACTTAATTGAGCGAGGAATCGTGCTTGCGGGAGGCGGAGCTCTTTTGAGGGGATTGGATAAATTATTAGCAGAAGAGACAGGACTTCCTGTTCATATAGCAGATGACCCGTTAACAGCAGTCGCGCTTGGCACAGGTAAGGTTTTGAATGAGCTAAAATACTTAAAGCGCGTTGTTGTTACACAAAGGCCAGAATATCGTACATAGTGAGTGAAAATAAAAAAGCCTATAACCTTTTTAGTTCTTGCTGCATATATTCTTTTAATATATTTCAGTCCCCCTGCCTATATAGATAAACCAAAACTTCTTTTTCTGCAAATAGCCAAATTTCCACTTCAATTAACAAACCAAGTATTCTTTCAATTAAATCTTCTTATCCACTCCAGGCAACTTATCAAAGAGAACACCTCTTTACGAAAAACAGTCGATATACTTACACATCAGCTCGTTGAGTATAAAGAGGCAGGCCTCGAGAACAAGCGTTTAAACAGGCTGCTTGAGTTTAAAACCAAGAGCCACTTTAAGCTGATAGCCGCAAGGATCATTGGTAAAGATCCTAGCAACCTCTCAGATACGGTTGTAATAGATCAGGGTAAGCACCAGAAGATTAAGAAAGGGACGGTTATTATTTCGGAGGCAGGGCTTGTAGGGTCTGTATACACATGCTCATCTAATGTAAGCAGGGTAAGGCTTATAACAGATCCGAACTCCCGCATAAGCGCTATTATCTCTCGTACTCGCCAGTTAGGCATGCTATATGGGACTTCTACATCTCTCTGCAGGCTGCGCTATCTTCCGCTTGATTCTGACATAGAGGTAGGAGATGAGATAATAACCTCAGGCTTTAGTGACGCATATCCTAAAGGAATACTGGTAGGAAAGGTAGTTAAGATTATCAAGGAGCCTAGGGGATTAAGCCTATCTGCCCTGGTTAAGCCTGCTGTTGATATATCAAAAGCAGAGGAACTTTTATGTATAGAATAAACATTATGGCTGTAGCGATACTCATAATATGCGCAGCGCTTATACAGATTAATGCGTTTGACTTCATAGAGTTCTTTGGCATAAAACCAGACCTGCTGCTTGTACTGGTAATCTTCTTTGCCTTGAATAGTTTTAAGCAGGAGTCTATAAAGATCGCTCTAATATCAGGCCTTATTAAGGATATAAGTTCTTCATCGGTTTTGGGCAGTTATACATTGGCATTCTTTATAATAGCGTTCTTCTTAAACTTTCATCAGACAAAGTTTTATAGAGAGAGGATATCGACTCAAGGCTTAGTAGCTTTTGTATCTTATATAGCCATGTCTTTTATTGTGCTGCTTATTAATCTCATAGCGTATAAGTCAGCGCTCTCTTATTATATGTTTCTGAGCATAGCCTTTAAAGGCGCAGTATACACAGCCATAATCGCACCAGGAGTATTCTTCATACTCTCAAAGTTCTTAAGAATACGTCTTGCTTCTACATTATAGAAACCTTTTCCATCCTGCAGTGGCAGTGATATACCGCAGCACGCATTTTTTACCACTTCGTGGCACACGTTTTTT
>JABMRG010000140.1 GCA_013202935.1 Candidatus Omnitrophota bacterium | reverse complement strand
CATAGCCATTTTATCGTTACGTATATCTATGCGATTCTGTTTTTTAAAGTCCTCCGCAACAAAATCTATTAAAACATTGTCCATGTCTGTTCCGCCAAGATGGGTATCACCACTTGTAGAGAGCACTTTAAAACCGCCTTCTGCCCACATCTCCATTATGGTAACATCAAGTGTTCCGCCGCCAAAATCAAATACCATTATCTTTAACTCTTTGCCAACCTTATTTAATCCATAGGCAAGGCACGCTGCAGTAGGTTCATTAACGATTCTTAAAACCTCAAGGCCTGCTATCTTTCCTGCATCTTTAGTAGCCTGGCGCTGGTTATCATCAAAATATGCTGGCACAGTAACAACAGCCTCTTTTACCTCATCTCCGAGATATGCCTCTGCATCTTGTCTTATCTTCTGAAGCACAAAAGCTGATATCTGCTGGGGAGTATACTCCTTGCTATAAATATTAAACTTATGGTCTGTGCCCATTTGCCTCTTTGCCGCAAGCACTGTTCCTTCAGGATTTACACTTGCCTGCCTTTTTGCAGGTTCGCCAACAAGCTTCTGCCCATCTTTTGTAAATGCTACTACTGATGGAAATGCCTTACCACTTGCAACTCCTGCACCTTCTGCAGATGGTATAATTGTAGGCTTTCCGCCCTCCATCACAGATGCAGCTGAGTTTGATGTACCTAAATCGATTCCAATTACCTTTGCCATCTTCTATTCCTCCTCTTTTTCTTTTTGATCCTTCTGTTCTTGTTCTTCTGCCTTTTGGCTTTCTTGTTCTTTTATTTCTGGTTCTTCTTCTTTACTTTTGACTACCTTGACCATTGCAGGCCTTATTACCCTCTCATTTAACATATACCCTGGCTGCAGTTCATCCAATATCTGGCCTTCTTCTGCATCTTCTGAATCTACAACCTCTATTGCTTCGTGCTTATTAGGATCAAACTTCTCTCCTACACTCTTTATCTTCTTAAGCCCTTTTTCTTCAAGCAATTTATGCAACTGCCTTGCTACCATATCAACACCCTGATGAAGAAGTTTAAAATCTTTTTTCTGATCAGCTGCCTTTATGCTGCGCTCAAAGTTATCTAACATACCTACAAGATCTAAGACAAGGCCTTCATTTGCATATTTTATAAATTCCTGCTTTTCTTTAAAAGATCTCTTTCTGAAGTTATCAAACTCTGCCTGAAGCCTTAATAGCTTATCCTGGCAATCGTCCTTCTTTGCCAATTCTTCACGCAGAATCTTAAGCTCTGCTTCAAGGGCTTTTGAATCAACTTTTTTATTCTTATCTTTCATCTACTCCCCTCCACTTAAATGTCTACTTATCCTCGCTGCCACATAATTTACCATAGATATAAGTTTTGGATATTCCATCCTGGTCGGCCCTAATACTCCCACTGTACCGCAGGAGGCATCTCCTATGCAATAGTTGCAGGTTATAAGGCTGCAGTCTTCCATGCCATCATAGCCCAGTTCTGAGCCAATATATACATGCACGCCATCAGCATCTAAAGACCTTTTAAGCAGCGAAAACATAAAATCCTTATCTTCCAGCTTTCTAAATAGGTTTTTTAGTTTATGTATATCATTGAATTCCGGCTGATCTGCCATGTGGGCTCTGCCGTCAAGGTATATCCTGTTCTGTTTCAAGATATCGATGATAGTATCGATAATAGCTTTTGCCTTTTCAAGAATATAGTAGAAAGAGTCCCTCTCAGCAAGTAGTTTTTGCATGATTTCTTTTCTTATGCTATTTAAGGAACCTTTGCCTATGTTGTTATTTATAAAATTGGCTATCCGTGTAAGCTCACCATCTTCTATCTCATCGTTAGGCTCAATAACAAAATCCTTGGTAAAACCTGTTTTAGCCATAAGCACTACAAGGATTTTACTACCATTTAATCTTATAAGCTCCACATGGCTGAATTCACTTTTTTGCAAAAACGGAAATAATACTATCCCAGCCTGGTTAGTTACAGAAGAGAGTACATGTGTGGCCTTATCAAGAATGTCGTTTATCTCATTTACCCTTGACTTAAACTCTCTATCTACTCTTCTCTTTTCTTCTTCAGTAAGCAATACAGCACTCATAAGCTTATCTATGTAGTAGCGGTACCCCTTTTCAGTGGGTATTCTTCCTGCTGAAGTGTGCGGGTGTGTGATAAGGCCGTCTTCTTCAAGATCAGACATGACATTACGAATAGTAGCGGGGCTTAGGCTCATGCGTAGTTTTCTGCTTATTGCGCGTGAGGCGATAGGCGTAGCATTATTGATATAGGTATCAATTATCATACCCAATATCTTGTCTCTTCTTATATTCAGATCTTTTATAGCCATCTTATCACCTTTTTGAGAATTAGCACTCTAGTATTAAGAGTGCTAAATTAGGAATTACAATTCTACCATTATTTTGATTTTTGTCAAGGATTTTTTACAACTTTAGCTTGAGGTAGTGGGGTATCGTAGCCTTAATGCGGATGCCTTGGGGAGTATCCTCTCTTTCGATAACTCTGCCTTCCTCGTATATCTTGCTTAAGAGGGACATTCTACTATGAGGAATAAGCAGTTCAATCTGCTCAACTTGAGAATCAAGATTTTCTCCTATAAGTGAGATGAGGCCTTTAAATCCTGTTCCTTTAAGTGCTGATATCGGCATACTATCTGTTATGCTTCTACAAAAACGCTCTATGATATGCTCATTCTCTACTAAATCTGCTTTATTAAGGGCTGTTATGATAGGCTTGGATTCAGACTCCAGTTCTTTAAGAACTTCATATACAGCATCAAACTGTTCACTTGCCTTTGGATTGCTTATATCCAGGATATGCAATAGCAGGTCTGCCTCTTTTACCTCTTCTAATGTTGCCTTAAAAGCCTCAATAAGGTTATGGGGAAGTTTATGTATAAATCCAACTGTATCTACAAATAGGACTCTCTGATTATTGGGTAATGTATATCGTCGTGAAGTCAGATCCAGCGTACTGAATAAACGGTTATCTGCTACTACATCTGATGCTGTAATACTATTGAGGAATGTGGATTTTCCGGCATTTGTATATCCTATTACAGCTACAGTGGCAACCGAATGTTCCATTCTGTTCTGCCTCATCTTCCTACGTCTTTTACTCAAGGATTCAAGATCGCTCTTGATAAATTTAATCTTGCGCCTTAAGCCCCTGAGATCAGTCTCTAGCATCTTTTCGCCCGGGCCGCGCGTACCTATACCACCTCCAAGACGTGAAAGTTTTATACCTAAGCCTGAAAGCCTGGGCAAACGATACTCCAGCTGCGCTAACTCAACCTGTAGCTTACCTTCATTCGTGTTTGCTCTTTGGGAGAATATATCAAGTATCAGCTGTGTGCGGTCTATTATTTTTACGCCCAGGGTCTTCTCCAGGTTCCTCTGTTGTGTACTGGATAGATCCTCACTAAATAGCACAGCCTTTATATCTTTACCATGGGAATGGACTATCTCATATATCTCATTAGCCTTACCTTTTCCTACAAGGTAGTTTGGCGTAGGTGTATCTATCTTTGCCAGCACCTCATCCACAATATTAACTCCGCTTGACAAGGCGAGCTCTTTTATCTCAGCGTGGCTCTCCTCTGGGCCCCAGCCTTTCTGCTTATCTTCACGTAAGGCAACGGTTACCAATATTACTCTTTCTTTTGAATACTCTTTTACTTCATACATAACTTATATAGTCTTTCTGCGATTTCTTTCGAAGGCCCATTATTAGAATCTATCCAGATTATTCTTTTATCATTCCGGAACCAGGAGAGCTGCCTCTTTGCAAAATTGCGCGTTCTTTGCTTGATAAGCTCCTTTGCATCTTTTAGTACGGTTTTCTTATCAAGAAAATCAAATACCTCCTTATACCCTAAGGCCTGCTTTGCTGTCATTGAGAGCCTTCTTTGCTTTAATCGCCTACATTCTGCTACCAGGCCTTTCTTAAACATCATATCAACACGCCTGTTTATTTTCTCATAAAGTTTTTCTCTTGCGCAACTTAGGCAGAATATCTTTATATTGTATAAGTCCTTTAGGCCTTTTGTTCTTTTCTTAAGCTCATGCATAGGCTTTTTTGTCTGAATATAGACCTCAAGCGCCCTTATGATGCGGCGTGTATCATTTGGATGCAGGAGTTTTGCTGTCTGCTTATCAACCTTAAGCAGCCTCTTATATAAAAAGCCTTTGCCTTTACACTCTTCTTGCCTTAGAAGCCTTTTTCTCAAAGCCCTATCTGCAGAAGGCGCTGGAAATAACCCATCTACCATGGCCTTCATATATAAAGCGGTCCCACCAACAAAAAGCGGCACTTTCTTCTTTCTATGAATCTTTTTAATCTCATCTATGGCTTTTTTTCTATACAGGGCAACGCTGAAGTTTCTTGCAGGGTTTATTATGTCCACAATATGGTGGGGTACTTTCTTAAGTTGCGCGGGGGTCGGTTTTTGAGTACCGATATCCATACCCTTATAGACCTGCATGGAGTCGCAGGATATTATCTCAGCATTGATCTTTTTTGCTAAATGGATGGAGGTTTCGGTCTTGCCTACAGCAGTAGGCCCTACCAAAAAGATGATATCTTTCATTAAGGATATATTCTGACGGAGAAACCTTCTCTTTCTAGTTTGTCTGCTAATGTTTGAGCACGCCCTCTGCTGCTAAAGGTACCTGCCTTAACGCGGTAGGCAAGTTTATCATTATTATATATCTTCTCTATATAAGGATCATACCCTTTGGAGGTCAGGGTATCGGCCAGCCTTTTAGCGTTTTCTCTCTTGGAGAAGACGCCGACCTGCACACTAAAAAACTGGGCTGATGCCTTAAGGCATTCTTTGGCTTCATTCACTTCCAGGCTTAAAGGATAATCACGTACCACTTTAGAAAAATTGGAGCGGGCCTCCTTGAACTTGCCCTGTTTCTGTTGCGCTTTGCCTAATTTAAAATAGGCTATGCTGGCATAGTCTATTCCCTTAGATGTCATTAATAGTCTCTTATAATACTCCTCTGCCATTCTAAAATCTTCTCCAAGATAATAGGAGTCGGCAGTGCCTAAAAGCAATTCTGATTTCAGGCTCGAATCAGGATAATTTTCCAGCACAAAAGTAAAACTCTTCCTGGCCTCATCAGCATCCTTTAGCTTAAGAAAGTTAAGGCCCATAAGATAATGGCCTTTTTCACCCAGCATCTTGCTCTTTGACATAACACGGCACGTGTCTGCCGATTTCGTGTAATCGCCTTTTAGGTAAAGGGCCCATGCCCTCTCCAACATAGCTTCGCTAGCAAGGCAAGTGTTAGAGATGCTGATTATAAACAGGCATAGTAAGAATATCGATAAATATTTCATGCTAACTCCCCTACGAGAGTATTGCTCTCAACATCTTTTATTTTAACAGAGACGGCCTTACCTATCAAGCCTTTATCGCCTTTAAATACTACCTGATGGCCTCTTCTTGTTCTTCCCTTCACATAGTATGCTTTTGATTCATAACTCGACTGGGGTTTCCTCTTTGCTCTCCTTATGCCAAGCGATTCCTCGTTTTTACCAACAAGCTTCTCAAGTTT
>JABMRG010000139.1 GCA_013202935.1 Candidatus Omnitrophota bacterium | reverse complement strand
TCTCCATCTTGTCCGCGGTCTCCTCCTCCTTCAGAATCTGAAGGAAGTAACACAACAGACCTCTCACTTGCTGAGAATCCTCGCCATCCTCCATGTCGTGGAGTAGGGCCTTGTAGGTGACGTCGGTGTATGTGCCGAGGGCGTCCCTGAACTTGACTGGGTCCGGCCACCTGATACTAGTGGCTCCCCATTGTAGTTCAACAAAGTTATCTTTATTGCCCTGCGCCAGTGCAAAGGTTGCGTGCCTGGACAACGATATCCTTAAGCTGATAGTTGCTATCTGAAAAAAGGCTATTACCGACTCTGTGATAATAATCAGGCCAAAGGCATCCTTGCCGAGTTTTCTTACCAGGAAAGGGATAAGAAAGAGCCCTAGTAGCATGCCCATCAGTTTCGCAATATAGTGAGCTCCTAAATTCTTGACAACCTGATTCTTCATGGCATTCTATAATCCTAACTATAAGCTTCACCCTGCGGGGCACAAGTGCGAATGTGTAAAATTGTGGCGGCGCAGATATATTTTTGTAGAAAAGGCGGGGCCATTATAATCTCTAACATAAACTTATATGTAGCGATTCTTATGAGCTGTCTGAATAGTACGAATAGTTATAATAATGCGCGGAACGGACAGAACTTTTATTTAAAACAAAACCGACAACCTTTGCCTTCGTATCACTGAGCACCTTGTTTATCTGTGGTAGAATCCTTCTTGATGTCTTATCGCACTCTAGGACCATAATGATGCCATCAGACACCCTAGAGAGTATAACAGTATCTGTGACCATAGCAATAGGAGGTGTATCAAATAATATATAATCAAACTTATCTTCAAGCAGCTTGACCAGCTCCTCCATCTTGTGTGTTGATATGAGTTCTGACGGGTTGGGGGTATATGGTCCGCTGGTAATCAAAGAGAGGTTATCTACGTCGGTCTGTTGTATTAAATTTTTCTGGTCTGACTGGCCTGAAATAAAACTGCTTAATCCTATATTATTCTTTAGCTTGAATATCTCATGAAGGCGTGGCTTGCGCATATCCGCATCGATCAGAACTACTCTTTTGCGATTCTGCGCCATTGTAATAGCAAGGTTACAAATGGTACTTGTCTTACCCTCTTGAGGCCCCGGGCTTGATACGAGTATAGTCTTTAGGGGACGCTCTTCGGTAGAGGAGAAAGCTATACTTGTCCTTAGGGCTTTGTATGTCTCTGCGACACGCGTATTGGGCTTAGTCTTTGTCAATATATAACTCTTATTGCTCCCTAGAGGCTTAAGGTTTCCGCTAAATTTAGGCACATTTACTAGGAGGGGCCATGCTACTATTCTTGATACATCCTCTCCACTCTTTACTGTATCATTAAGATACTCTTGAAAAAAGGCAAGCCCTATTCCACCCAAGAATCCTATTATCATAGCGATTATTATATTAAGCCGCTTTTTTGGCCTTACAG
Source organism: Candidatus Omnitrophota bacterium (assembly GCA_013202935.1). Classification (GTDB taxonomy): domain Bacteria; phylum Omnitrophota; class Gorgyraeia; order JABMRG01; family JABMRG01; genus JABMRG01. Next base: position 6,605 of record JABMRG010000139.1, on the reverse strand, counting down.
GAATTTTGGGAACTCCTGCTGTGTCCTGAATGCTTACGTTATTCGCCTTTAGGCCTCTCAGGCTGGACGCTGATATCTCATCTATATCCCGGTCAAATATAAAGTCAGGGGCCTTCGTCTCTTCAATCTTGGCAATAAGCCCGCTCATTTCCTGCCTCAATCGTATCATCTTCGGATGAGCTTCTTTATAGACCTTGCTATATTCAGAAAGTTTAGATTCAAGTTTAAGGTACTCATTCTTAAGAAGATTCATCAGCTCTGTTCTGCTTATATAAAACATGTTGCGTTTAACATATAATTCTGCGATATAATTTGCAATATCTGCAGCAAGGAGAGGGTCAGGATTTTCTACATGGAGACGCATCAACCTCGTATCCCTAACCGGCTCTGCCTTCACTGTCTTTAAGAATTTATCGACAGGCTCTTTTGCACCTTTATACTCTTTTGAGTCTGACAAGTGAAATTTTTTGAATACCTGGCTGGCAATAGTTTTTAAAGTAATAATCTTTAGTTGGCTTTGATAGTATTCGCGATATGAAGTATACCCTTGCCTATCTAACGCCACCATATCCTTTGTAGTCAATACATTAGGGCTCTCTTCATCTATAAGAAGAGTTGCGGTGGCCATGTAGACCGGTTTCATTATAAAGCTACCTATAGTTACGAGAAGACCACTGTAATGAAAAATATGCCTACTATGGCACGTTTTCTGTACAATACATGCAGATAATCGTTTAAGTGGCTCTCTTGTATGTTTGTAATATCCATTGACACTTATACCTTAGGCTTTAGAAAAAACTCTCCGGAACATATACTACGTCTTCAGATTGTAAAACAACGTCCTTATCCTTCTCGCCCTTGTTTGTTATGTCTGTCACCTTTACCCTTATAACTTTCTTGCCGTCATTCTTGACCCTAACAACCCTGGTGCCATTAACATCAGCATCCTTTGTAAACCCCTCTGCCATAGCTATGGCCTCCAGCACAGTAATATCTTTCTCATTAGGCATATCATATTTGCCAGGCTTATTAACTTCGCCTATAACAGATATCTGTCTTGGGTGATACTCCTCTATAAATACTATAACCTCTGCGCTTATTATATAGTCTTTTTCCAGCAGCTTTTTAATCTCATGTTCCAGATCCTGCGCAGTAAGCTCCTCTACTCTTACCTTGCCGAGCAGCGGAAACGAGATGTGCCCATCAGAGGATACCCTTGTCCTTGTTGTCAGATCCTCATGGCCGTAAACGGTTATTAGCAGGACATCTGTCGGCTGTAATTTATAATCTGGGCTATCTGATGCAGGCAGGTTTGTAGCAAATAGCAAACTTATCAGCAGAATGGTTAATAGATATTTTTTCATAATTGATATAAAGCTAGAAGCCTATGGTTGCAGAAGCGGTAAAGAGATTATCTTTATAATCAAACTTGTTAAATTTGGAGTCTCTCTCCCTATACTCATAACCGGCTTGTAAGGTTATCCATTCCTGTACAAGATACTTTATTGAAGCACCTGCATTAAGAATATCATCGCGCCTCTTTGCCCGTACTCCATCTTCAACAGTCTCATCCGGATACCTGTTAAACTGGTAAGAAGAGTTTATGTCTGCAGAGAGTTTATTGTTGAAATTATGCGTGTAGCCTAATCTTATAAAGTTTCCCACATAGTGGTTAATATTCTGGTAGGTAGACTCGTAAGTACTTCTCTCTAAATTTAGACTGAACAGATCATTATCTGTCATACGAAATTTTAGCCCGCCTCTGGCTACAAAGCCTTCAAAATCATCTTTTATAACAACGCTTCCTGACTCATAATCATGAAATCTGTAACCTGCCCGTAGGTCAGCGGTAATCTTACTGGTCAGTTCACCCTTAAGCCCTATAAGCGGATCTACAAAAAACGAGTCAGGGTGCAGGTCCTCGTCATATTCTATAAAACCCGCATCAACTTCAAATATTACTGAAGTCTTCGGTAGGAACCTGTAGCGAACCTGAAAATCGCCTACATGTGACATATGGTCCTTATCATTATATCTCATTGAACCGGTTATTATCTTGGTGCTTATGTAGTCTCTGAGTTTATTTGTATACCCTATTTCAAGCCCAAGTTGGTCAAACTCACTTGTCATACTTGCACGAAAATCATTATTCTGCTGTCTTATGCGGGATGAATCCTCAATAGCAGCCCTGTTTGTAAAGCGTTTATACGTATCCTTAAAAGCAATTGAGAAATTGGTAAAGTTTATCTCCCATAACCCTCTGGCACGGTGGTCCGGGTGGTCTTCGTGGTCAAAGTCGTCATAAAAGAATTCCTGCAGCTCATAGTCTGCGCTGAACATATTGTCCTTATGCGGTATCTCGATTCCCACCGATGGCCTAAGAACCGTTATCCAGTCTGACTGCTCATTGGTATTTGACAAAAATATATTATCATCATAAATAGCATCTGTCCTAAGCGCCGCATGCACCATTATATTAGTATTTCCTATCTTTAGGCCTCTTCTTTCAGGCAAGTCCTTGTCAACAAGCTGAGCACAAGCTATGCCGGATGAATAGATTACCAATAATATAGCTAACGCGTATATTATACAGAACTTGACTAAAAAATTAGTGGGTTTTGTACACATTTCTCTACTCTCCTTGTTTAATTACACTTTGGAATTAATAACTTACTATATACTGTAGTACTGAATATAAATATAAGATAATAACAAATAGAAAATGGACTAATAGGATACCACTAATAGTAAAAAAGTCAATATAAATCTAGGAAATATGAGTTGAGGTGTGTTGAAGGGTTAAAAAGTAATGGGAAAGTTTACTTCTAAGGTAAAATCTGGGGAATCCTCAGTCAAGCCATATGAGGTAGTAACCTGTATAGAGGTATCTTTATTTATCGACCAGGTAATACCGCTTTTGAGGCTTGCTGCATTAGTGAAGGAACCGACTACCGCATCTCCTTCCAGTTCCATTTTCTCTGTTATAAATTGTTCAAATTGAAAATTAAGCCCAAGCTGATAGTTCAAAGCAAAAGCAACACCCAGGCTATAATCATAGGTGTTGCCAGGGTCGATTTCCCCGAAATCTGCTATGTCTCTTTCTATATTCCATGTATAACCTAATCTGCCAAATACAATAGCAGGGTCTGAGGATTTTACTTAAGGCAACTTTTTACACAAGGGAGCTCTTTGGGTTTCGTAAAATCTTCTATATCCAGAAAATCTATCTTTAGTTTGCTGTTATCCTGGAGTAATTTCTTCATTATTTAGGCGTGGTTTTGATGTAGCTTGTGACTGTACAGGTTTGAATTTATATTAGAACATATAATTTGCACAAAGTCAAATTAAAATTTATGGATTGCAACACCTGTAAGAGGTTTTGGATAAAAGTAGGTAGATTTGTGAGGCATCTTCTCGCCCTTTTTTGCAAGCTCTATGACATCTTCCATAGTAGAAGGATTCAAGAGTATGCCGAGTTTATGGCTATTGGTATCCACCTGTTTTATAAGTTCATTCTTTCCTTTATAATAGTATATATTGCGGTCTTTACCCAGCTTCTCTCTGATCTTAAGAAGTTTTTCAAATACAAGATGGTGCAATATTGATACATCAAGCCTTTTCCATGTCAGGCTTGCGCCTTTAGGGCCTATACTTCTTACCGCACCTTTGTTTTTAAGAGTAATAAGAAGATACTTCTTCTTATAATATAAAATAAATGCGCACTCTTTCTTCTGGAAAGCAATTTTTAAATATGCATCGACCTTTCTTGATGCTATTGGCCTAATATCAAAATATCCGTTAAGACGGCTCTTTATATATTCTATATCAAAGCCTTTTGGCAAAACCTTTACTGCCCTGTAAGTAGGCAGTATCTTTAGGCCTTTATCCTCCGAGCTGGCAAGATAGACCAGCGTGTACGAGTGGCCATCGCCTTTTGTCTTTTTAGTATCAAAGTATCTCTTCGTTGCCATAGACGCCCTGAAGCGGTGGTGGCCATCTGCTATAAATGCCTCTGATGAATTGAGATGTTTTGTAAGCTCAGCGATCAATCTCTTATCCGTAACCTGCCAGAGTTTATGCCTTGAATTATCAGCATAGATATCCAACTCAGGTTTATTCTTTCTGATAATACCAGTAAGTATCTTCTGGGCTTTTGCTTTCGAATCTTTAAAGACAATAAATATAGGGCTTAAGTGGGCCTTTGTCTGTTTCATAAGGTTGACCCTGTCATTAAGAGGCTTTGAAAAGACATTTTCATGAGGAAGAACACCTGAATTACCTTTTTTTTCAAGCTTCAGAAGGGAGATAAATCCACAACGACTCACTTTCTTGCCATCTATACTACATTCCTGCACATAGATGTAGAAAGACTTCACAGGGTCTGGCCTTAGTATACCTTTTTCAGTCCATTGCAATAGGTCTTTTTCTGCCTTTTTATAATTACGCGTTGAGTCCTTACGCTCCGGGAGAACAAGCCTTACAACATTGTAGGGTGAGGCCTTTATATAACCTTTTCTCTGGCTGTGGTTTATCACATCATATGGGGGGCATACTACTTTTTTAACCGGCACTTTCTTAGGATTATACCGTAATGCACAAAAAGAACTTATCTTCGCCATAATATCACTCCCGGTTTATGTAAATATCTATTTGAATTTGAGAAACATCTGTCCGATAAATGCACCTAAGCTGTCACTTATTAAATCGAGTATATCTGCATGCCTGTTTGGCACAAAACTCTGGTGGAACTCATCACTAAGTGCATACAGAACTGCCAAAGTTATAGCCATGACCCTTAAGTTTAAAGCTTTCTGATCCTTGTTTGAGAAAGCCAAAGCCCTTATCACTAAAAATCCTAATATGGTATACTCTATAAAATGAAGGACCTTATCCGCATGTGGAAATAGGGGTATAACTTCCGGGGGTTTTGGCATTGATGAGAAGATAAATATCAATGCGCAATATGCTATTACTGGAAACCAGTATTTAAAAAAATCTCTTATTTTCATGAATCAGCCTTTGGGCACCCCTTGCATTTATCACTCTTAGCAGGACAGGAAGCTGACTTTTCCTTCTTCTCTCTTTCCTTATAATCACCTTTTCTGTAATCTGTTGCATAGAAACCGTTTCCCTTTAGTATAAAACCCCCTCCAGCTCCTATAATACGCTCTACTTTGCCTGAACAGAACTTACATTTTTTTAAAGGCTCATCTTTAATCGACTGAAACTGCTCAAATATCTTTTTGCATTTTAAACATCTATATTCGTATGTTGGCATCTTATTTAAACGCTCCTCTTATCTTATCCATAAAAGAGGCTATTCCTGGCGTTGAACCCCCGCCTAATGAATCAAACTCTCTCAAAAGCTGCCTTTGTTTTGTAGAGAGTTTTGTTGGAATCTCAACAGTAACCCTTACCAGTTGGTCTCCTTTACCATAACCATGGACATCTGTTATGCCTTTTTGCCTTAGTCTAAATATTTTACCAGATTGTGTGCTAGCAGGAATTTTCATCTTCACTCTTCCATAGAGAGTAGGTACTTCTACTTCGTCTCCAAGCGTTGCCTGAACAAAGCTTACAGGTAGTTCACACAAAATATTGTTCTCATCTCTTTTGAATATGGAATGTTTCTTAACATATATAAGAATATAGAGGTCACCACGCTCACCGCCGCGCTGACCTGCTTCTCCTTCACCATAGACCCTAACCCTGGTACCTGTATCAACACCAGCAGGTATCTTTACATCTATCTTTCTCTGGACTTTAACGCGTCCTCTGCCACGGCACTCCTGGCACGGACTCTGGATAATTTCACCTTCCCCATGGCATTGCGGACAGGTCCTTGCAACACTAAAAAAACCTGCCTGAGACATTACCTGGCCCTTACCATTACAATATGAACAGGTCGTCTTGCTTGTGCCAGGTGCTGCTCCTTGGCCTTTACATGTTGGACATGTCTCATGGCGTGGGATATTTACAGACTTTTCAACACCAAAAGCTGCCTCTTCGAAGCTTATCTCCATGCTCATCTCAAGATCAGAACCTCTTCTGGAACTGCGCCTCTGCCTTGATGTGGACCCGCCAAATGCTCCTTCTAAAATATCGCCAAATATTCCACCACTGCCACCAAGACCTTCAAAAACTGAACGGAATACATCCTCTGCATGTGCTGTGCTGCCAAAGCCACTGGGGCCAGTGCCGCCTTGGAATGCTGCATGTCCAAACTGGTCATATTGAGTACGCTTGTTCTTATCGCTTAAGACCTCGTATGCCTCTGTCACCTCTTTGAACTTATCCTCTGCTTTCTTGTCACCAGAGTTCTTATCAGGATGATATTTTATAGCAAGTTTTCTATAAGCAGACTTTATTGCATCATCAGAGGTATTGCTCGCAACACCTAGTATTTCGTAGTAATCTTTTTTTGACACTATTTTTTATCTTCCTTATTTTCTTCCTTGTATTCAGCATCAACAACATCATCTCCGCCGGAGGCGGATCCGCCTGCGGCGGATTTTTTATTCTGTTGATCTGCTGGGCCTTGAGCCTCTGGGCCTGGTTGAGAACCTTGTTGCGGGCCCTGCTGGCCTGGTTGTGGCCCCTGCTGC
>JABMRG010000138.1 GCA_013202935.1 Candidatus Omnitrophota bacterium | reverse complement strand
TCTCCCTTGTCCTCAAGTTCAATGTATTGGAACGAATGGGATGTGTCCCCAGGTTTAGTGTAAAGTGAAGTGTCCCCAGTGTTTATAGGGGCAGCCTTTTATGAGGTTGCCCCTAATTTTTTGTCTACGGAAAAAAGTAAAACAGGAGTTGTTTTTCATAGACATAAGAGTTTTGCGGGTATATATTAGAAGATATGAAACTTATAAAAAGAGTACCAGGTGTTGCACCTGTTTTTTTGTTGTTAATTATCCACCCAACATAGGAGGTAGTCAGATGAAGTTAGTTTTAAGTTTTCTTATAGTTTGTTTTTGTATGGGGGCTGTTGCTTTTGCAGCAGACACAGAAGATGTTACCCTTACCACTTACTACCCTGCGCCATATGGGGAGTATGATCACATAACCACTAATGCATTAGATATAACTGCAGGCGGTTATTTTGCAGTGGGTGATGCGTATCTAAGCTCCGGTTCAAATTTAAATGGTAGTTATGCACATTTCGCAAACAATGCATGGTTCAGCGGTACCTCGTGGACAGAAAATGCAGCAGGAGCCTTAATACAGCTTGCTGACCAAAACACGAACTTTTATAGGCATAATGGCGCTGGAGTGTTTACTCTTTCAATGGCAATAAACTCTTCTGGAAATGTAGATATTGGTAAGGGCACTGTTTCACCTACGCTTTCTTTATCACCAGCTGTTGACGCAACAACTGGACTAACTATTGGGCAACCTGCCATGCAGTGGTTTACTTTAGATGCCGATGGCGATGGCGTGTTCGATGCAGGAGATAGGGGGTGGCACGTTGTTGCCCGAGGTAATGACTACGGCGGAAGTGCAGCTACCCCGGCTCAAATAGCCCAACAAAACGACTTAAGGTTTTTTAATTATACTGGTTCAAGCTGGAGACACTCATTGACAATAGATGGGCCAACTGGTAATGTTTACATAGGAGATACTACTTTAACAGATAGATATCCATATCCGCTAAAAGTTGAAGCTAAGGCAGCAGATGATCGATTTTGCGCTATTATGGGGGTCAATTTAGATCCTCCGAGTCCTGGCCTTACTACTAGAAATAGGCATGCTATATATGGACGCAATCATGATAATACAACAAGAGGATACCTTGGTTCAAGCCATCATACTGGCTCAGAAGTGTTTAATATTGGGGTGTGGGGTTGGGTAGATGAAACTGCAGTAGGCACAAAAAAGTATGCAGGCTATTTTTCGGGAGATGTGCATTGCGGTGGTAAGCTAGAGGCTTTGGCATTCAAAGCTACAGAGTCTATACAAGGTAGTAACTTTATTGCAACAGATAGCGGGCGCGATGCGTATCAATATAATACATCGACTACCTATGTCCCTGATTATGTGTTTGAGCCAGATTACAATCTCATGCCTTTGACAGATTTAAGAAAATATGTAGATGAGAATAAGCACCTTCCAGGAATATTATCAGCAGATGAACTTAAGCATCAGGGTACTGCTTCTCTCGTAGAAGATAATTATAAGAATTTAGAGAAGATAGAAGAGCTGCTTCTCTATATATTCCAACTTGAGGAGCGCTTAGCTAAGCTAGAAGCAAAGAAATAGGGGACGTTTGCTACTTACAAGGGGACACTTTACATTGATTTAACATAAACACTGGGGACATTTCTCGATTGCTCTGGCGTAGTACCAGGAGAGAAGTGTCCCCATGCTGACCGTACTTATTGGGCAGCCTTTTATAAGGTTGCCCCTAATTTTTTGTCTACGGAAAAAAGTGCCATTTTTAGCTCTTTTTTCTAGACATTACCTGCTTAGGGGTATATATTTTATATATACGTATATGGGGACACATCCCTCAGGTTCAAGGTATTAGTATGAACGGGATATGTCCCCATTTGAACGGAATATGTCCCCATGGTTCAAGGAGAATATATATGCCTGATACTCCATTTATCTCAATAATAGTTCCAGTCAGGAATTTTGAACGTACTATTAATAAGACGTTCGAATATCTGCTTAATGTAAAATACCCCCATGATTGCTGGGAGATAGTTATAGCAGATGGTGGTTCAACGGATAATACGCTCAATATTGTGAGATCCTGGCAAAAAGACCACCCATTCATAAAGCTGGTTGAGATACCCAACTGTCCTTCACCAGCATATGCAAGGAATAGAGCGCTCGAAGTAGTTAAGGGTGATTTTATATTCTTTACTGATGGGGATTGCGCTCCGTGCCAGGACTGGATAAATATTATGCTAAAGCATTTCGAGCGCGATGAGAAAATAGGCATAGTTGGAGGTGAGATTTATACGCTTCGTGTTGATAAGGATAATCTTACAGAAACATATTGTGAGCATTTTAAATTTAATATGGTAGCTCCACGTTACGGCTTTATCAATGAAGGATACTTTCCAGAACTTACAGATAAGAGACCGACCCAGATAGCAGGCCACAGGGCATATTTCTTTGTTACAGCAAACGTAGCCTACAGGAAAAGAGCCTTAGATGAGACAAATGCTAAATTTTGGGATAAACCTACTGGCGAAGATATCGATTTGTGTGTACAGGTAAGAAACAAGGGGTGGAAGCTCTATTTTGCACCTGATGCCAAGGTAGATCATATGCACAGAGCTAATTTTAAGGCCCTGCGTAAAGTCTGGGTTACTTATGGCATGGCACACCCTCCGCTAATAAAAAAACATGCAGCAGATTCTATGGAAATCGTTATACAGTTTTTAGGAAAATATCCTAAGAATCCTGTTATAGCGTTTGCAAGCCCGGTCAAGGGGTTTATATATATCGGCAATTTCCACCTTATGCATATATTTGGCATATTGTCTATTATAGGTGGGCTGTTGCTTTTTTCAATGGGGCACATTTTGTGGCTGCGCATAGCAACTTTAATTTCGCTGCTATTAACATTGCGCACCTTAAAAAGCTTCTGCCACTGGTGCTGGTTTATGATGCCGCGTAAGTATTTTTTTGTATGGTGCTGGATGAAGTATAGGACTAACTGGAGTTTTATCGTTGGTGGGCTTAAAGGTTCAGTAAAAAATAAGACATTTTGCATAGAGCCCAGTTTTTAGTGAGGTAAGATGAAATTATTAAAAAAATATCAAGCTATTGCCGAAAGAACAGCTATTGAAGCTGGTTCTTTCTTGATGAAGAACTTAGGTAAGATAAAGAGCATCCACTACAAAGGAAGGATGAACTTGACAACTAATGTTGACAAAAAGTGCGAGGCATTGATTGTTGAGAGAGTAAGAAGCGCGTTTCCTGAGCACAGCCTCTTGTGCGAAGAGACGGGAAAAGGTGGAGCCAAAGAGACAACTTTTCGCTGGCTTATAGATCCTCTCGATGGAACTACCAACTATACACATGGTTTTCCGTTTTTTAGTGTATCTATAGGACTCCTTGAGGGCAATAAGCTTCTAGTCGGAGTTGTTTATGACCCTACGCGAGATGAGTTATTCTCTGCAGCAAGAGGTTGCGGTGCTTACCTGAACAAGAAGCGGATAAGAGTTTCAAGGGTGAGAAAGCTTAACCACGCATTACTTGTAACAGGTTTTCCATATAGATTTGGCAAGGATATGAATCGCAGTATTGAGAATTTCAGGCGTTTTATGCTCAAGGCTCAGGCTGTAAGGAGGGCAGGTTCTGCTGCACTTGATCTCTGCTATGTCGCCATGGGCCGTTTTGATGGTTTCTGGGAGGCGGGCCTGCATCCCTGGGATACAGCAGCAGGCGCTATTATTGTTGAGGAGGCAGGCGGCAGAATGACCACCTTTGACGGAGAGAGTTTTAGTCCTTTCAGGAAAGAGATGATAGGCACAAATTCACATATCCACAACCAGATGATCAAGGTGCTCAAGTGAAAATATTAGGAATTGCAGGAAGTCCGCGCAGGAATGGAAACTCAGAAAGGCTGCTTGATAAGGTTTTAGAGGGAGCATCTTCTAAGGGTGCGCGAGTTGAAAAGATAGTTGTTTCAATCTTGAGGATAAAGCCATGCGATGGCAACAGTGCTTGCTGGAAAAGAGGAAGATGCAATATTAAAGACGATATGCAGCCTATCTACAAAAAGCTCAAAAGCGCAGATGCGATAGTGGTGGCATCGCCCGTATACTTTGGCTCAATAACAGCACAACTTAAGGCTTTTATCGACCGCTGTCAGCCCATATGGGTTGAAGGCTTTATCTTAAAGAAAAAGATAGATCAAAAGAAGAGAAAAGGCATATTTATCAGTACAAGTGCTCACAAGAATAAGAAGTTCCTCAAGGGTTCTAAAGATGTTGTTGAGACCTTCTTTATGGTTTTAGGTATTAAGATGGCCAAGTCACTGCATGTCACTGGCCTGGAGGGCAAGAAGGATATCTTAAAACATAAAGATTTTTTGAAAAAGGCTTTTAGCTACGGAGTAAACATTGTAGCCCCGGACAAAAACTCATAAGCAAGTTAATTTGAGTTTTTCCTGCCTGAAACTTATTAATATATTTATATTGAAAAGAGAGAAATCTTATGCTATCATAAATTCCGTGTTTAGCCAAAAAAAGAGGTGATATATGAGACAGAGAACAATATTCAATCTATTAATAGTAATACTCATAGGTATAGGTATTCAGCACATACCCCTTCAGCAAGCATTTGCAGAAAAACCCCCTGAAAGTATTCCTTTTGCAGTCTATACTGAATCGACTTCACGCAACAACCATTTTGTGCCATCAGGCTGGATGGGTGATTACGACGCAATAAGTATTAGTCAGGACTGCAAGGATGATCCCCGCTCAGGCGCAACCTGCATTAAGATAATATATACTGCAGAACTTACTCAAGGCGCTGGGTGGGTAGGTGTCTTTTGGCAGAACCCTGAAAATAACTGGGGCACTAAAGGCGGAGGTTTTAACCTATCAAACGCTAAGAGACTCAGCATATGGGCGCGCGGAGCAAAAGGGGGCGAGAAGATGGAGTTTAAGGTAGGAGGAATAACCGGCGCTTATCCTGACTCAGATATGATAGGTATAGGACCTCTTGAACTTACAGATGAATGGGCAGAGTATGTAGTAGGCCTCGAAGGCGTGGATATGTCATATGTAAGCGGTGGTTTTGTGTGGGCTGCAAGCAGAATGGATAATCCGGATGGAGCTGTAATATATATGGATGATATAATTTACGAGTAGCGTGATGAAAAAGATCATAATAATTACGATATCGGTATTGGTTATTGCGGGGATTGGCTGCGGGTTTTATTATTACATAGCCAATCAGCCTACAGGTGAAAGAATAACCCAAAAGAGCCAGACGTTCTATGTCTCTGGTAATGCAATGATAAAAAAGTCACATGCTACGTCATGGGATGAGATTGAGCGTGATATGCAACTTAGTAACGGAGATACTATAAGGACTGCTAAAGACTCTGCTGTTGAAGTAAAATTTGGTAAGGGGGGTAATAATATTATTGCAGCAACAGATAACACGACAATTGAGCTTGAGCAGATAACATTATCAGGAGACAAAAAGATTAATCTTAAAGAGGGACAGGTACTCTCGCTTTTGGAGGAGCTTGATTCAGACTCAACGTTTGAGGTAAAGACCCCGACCGCTGTTTGCGGCGTCATGGGTACTGGATTTGAGGCAGATGCTGCAGGGGGTATAACTACTGTAAAGGTTTATGAGGGGCAGGTCAGGGTAAAGCCTGCAGGCATAAGGGGTATTATCGGGGGAGAGGTTATAGTTGAAGAGGGAAATATGACGACTATTGAAAAGGCAAAAGTGCCTGATAAACCAAGGCCCCTTTCTGATGAAGATCTCCATGCCTGGAGAGAATGGAAGGGTAACCTCCAGGCGCATCAATTTCGCACTTTTTATGTATTTTTGGATGAAGGCTCAACCCTTAATCATTATACGCCCTCAGGCTGGGTAGGCGATTACGATGCTATAAGGAGAGTCAGCTCAGAGGATAACCCATATTCTGGTAAGAGCTGCCTAAAGTTTCGCTATACTGGAAGGACTCCACAGGGAGCAGGCTGGGGAGGCGTCTATTGGCTAAATCCTGTTAACAACTGGGGGGATGTAGAAGGAGGGTTTAATCTAGAAGGATCTATGAAGCTTACGTTTTATGCCCGCGGAGAAAAGGGTGGTGAGGTTATAGTCCGTTTTGGTGTAGGAGGCGTGGGAGGACAATTTCCCGACTCATCAAAGTCGGAGATAGGCCCCATTACGCTCCAGAGAGAGTGGAGAAGGTACACAATTGATCTTGCAGAAAAGGACCTCTCGCATATGAGCGGAGGTTTTTATTGGATGACTGATAAGACATCCAACCCAGACGGCGCTATATTCTACATAGATGATATAAAATACGAAGAATGATACTTGATTTTTCACCCTTTTTGCTATATATTTAAAGGGGAGGAGCAAAATGATGAAAAGAGCACTATTTCTTATAATAATTAGCTTAGTGATCTCCTCATTGCTAGCCGGTGCTGCTGTTTATGCAGGAAGCGACAAGACGTGGGCAGGAATAGGTAAAGGCCTTGCAATATATGAAGGTATAAAGGTCTTGACAGGACGCCGTGGAAATATAGTTGAGGATGTTACAGGCGGCATGCAGCCCAGTGATCGCTCTTCTGGTTCTGGCGGAAGTTACCAGGACGGCTATAATAGTGGCTATAAGACTGGTTATGATGCTGGCTATAATGCTGGTTTTAGGAGTGGCGTAGAGCGTTCTGGTAATTAAATTCTTTTTATTGAGAGGAAGTTTCTAGGCCGCTGCTACCAGAGGCGCTTGTTCCTAAACCGCTATTTTCAGTTACGACCCCTTCAGTACTTATCCCTTCTAGTTCAAGCCCTGTGTTATCAGCTTGAGAACCTTTAGTTTCGTTGCCCTGTATTATGTCTGGGGGCAATGTCTCCAAGCCGCCTCCATAAGGATCCGCATATTTATGATCTTTTCTTATTTGTGTCTGAGTGGAAGTCTCTATATCCTCGCCTTTACGCTTGTAGCGATAGCCGCCATAAGGGTCTGTTACAAGCTCACCTCTCTGAACATTTTGTATGTCTTGATATGTTTTTCTATCGGTCTCAGGGTCTACTGCCAGAGAGCCGGTTAAATTTCCATATTGATCGTAGTAATCATAGCCACCATCAGTGCGTATGGCAGATGAGCCGATCTTGTTTCCTTCTGCATCAAAGAAATCATAACCTCCGCTTACATTTGGTCGGGAGTGTGTGGTTCCCGCCGGATCTTCCGCAAAGACGGGAGATGCGCTTATAAGGAGTATGCCTATAATCAAGAGAATCAAAGAGTGTCTCATATTTATACCTCCACTATAATATTACCTATATATACACTAAATGTCAACACTAGCCACTGATAAAAATATGATTTTTTTGCACTGAGACTATTTCTATGATAAGCGCATGCAGGCAGTAACTGTAGCAGGACCTAGAGTTGTTTATGCCTTTGCCTGTAGCAGTGCATCAAGGCTTTTTCGGCAAATGTCCTTTTAGGTCTTATGGCGAGAGAGTGGCGGAACTGAACCCGAGACAAGTGCTTGGTGAATTCCGCCAAACGAACGAGCCATAAGACCAAAAGGACGGCGAAAAATGCCAGCACTGCGAAGGCAGAAGGCATAAACAAAGCTTATGTTCCTGCGGAAGTTGTTGCCTACACGCGTTAGTTTATATAATGCGGTGTGCCATAAAAAAATAAATTTTTTTCTTGCATTTAACTGGGAAATATGGTATAAAAGAAAGCGTTGAAAAATAATAGTTAGCCCACCGAGAAGGGCCTGTTGGTAATATTTCTTTCCGATGGGCCCTTTTTTAATGAGGCCGCAGCTTAATCTAAATGCTATCAAAAAAAGACTTAGACCTTACCCAATCCTATCTCGAAGACTACTCCAATATAAGGGGTGGCTTCTGTGATGCTGTCCATCTTCCGCAGAATGATATAGAGGCCTCGCAACTCCTGAAGGAGTCGAGCCAGAAGAAGATCCCTATAACAATATCAGGTGCTGGGACTGGTGTAGCCGGCGGGCGCGTTCCTTTTGGCGGGGATATATTATCTCTTGAGAAGATGAATAGGATATTAGAGATTAAGAAATTTCCATCTGGCGAAGGAGAGGCGCTGCTTGAAGGGGGTGTCCTGCTGCAGGATTTTTTGGATGCTGCGGAGGCCAAAGAACTCTTTTATCCGCCAAACCCTACCGAGAAGAGCTCCTGTATCGGAGGTAATATCTCTACGTCTGCATCTGGGGCAAGGAGTTTTCGTTTTGGGACTACAAGGGATTATGTTTTAGGTTTAAAAGTTCTGCTCTCAAGTGGTGAGGTTGTTGATATAGAAAGAGGTAAGATATTTTCAGACAAAGACGGGTATATGGATCTACCATTAGGTTCAGGAGATAGTTTACGAATCAAAGTTCCTGGATACAAGATGCCTAAGGTAAAGAATGCTGCTGGCTATTACAGCAAGGCTCGAATGGATGCTATAGACCTCTTCATCGGGCAGGAAGGCACCTTGGGCATTGTTACAAGGGCAAGATTAAAACTTTTAAAACCATTGAAGGGCCTGCTCGACTGCTATGCCTTTTTCAGCAGACAGCAGGATGCGCTCAATTTTATATATAAGGCAAAAAATAGAAGCAGGAAAAGCTCCGGTAGGGGAGATGGCTTGGATGCCATATCTCTCGAATTCTTTGATGGCAATTCACTACGCCTGCTAAGGCAGCGCAATAAGAATATACCAGGAGAGGCAGAAGGTGCTGTCTATTTTGGGCAGGAGGTTGATAAAGATTCAGAATCAACTATTATCGATGC
Organism: Candidatus Omnitrophota bacterium; assembly: GCA_013202935.1. GTDB lineage: Bacteria > Omnitrophota > Gorgyraeia > JABMRG01 > JABMRG01 > JABMRG01. The sequence goes on along the minus strand of JABMRG010000138.1, from coordinate 3,936 downwards.
ATGGGCAGATCTTATACAGGAGTGCGGGGGCTCACTCGATGATACATGGTTTGCGCAGACAAAGAAGGAGCAGGATGAGCTTGCAAGGGTAAGGCATGACCTGCCGGATATGGTCAATGAGTATATTAAGCAGAAAAAGATAACCAAGGTAGGCACGGACCTGGCAGTACCAGATGAAAAAATAGATGATATGATAGGCTGCTACACAAAGCTCCTGGGTGAGGCTGGTTTGCCATATGTAATGTTTGGCCATATCGGAGATAGCCATCTTCATGTTAATATTCTACCAACAGATGAGGCCGGATGCAAAAGAGCAAAGGATATATATAAGCTGTTTGTTGAAAGGGCATTAAGTTTGGGTGGGACAGTCTCTGCAGAGCATGGTATAGGCAAGACAAAGCATGCTTACCTTGAGATGATGTATGGCAAAAATGGATTAAAGGAAATGGCAGGCCTGAAGAAGAGAATAGACCCTCCTTGTATATTGGGGCTGGATAACATATTTTCAAAAGAGCTATTAAGGTGAGGTATGTTGGATTATAAGGCAAAGATATTTATAAGTGATCTGCACCTTGGAGACGGATCGCGCGCAGATGATTTTCACAGAAAGGATGAACTGCTAAAACTTTTAGAGATTGCTGCAAAAGAAAATTTTCTGCTTATTGTTGTGGGAGACTTGTTTGAGCTGTGGCAGTCAGACCTGAAAAATATTATTCTTGAGCATCGAGAGATTATTGATAAGCTTCTATACCTGCGCCGGAATGGGAAACTCCTACACCTGATCGGAAATCATGACCATATTCCGTTTGTAAAGTATATTGGTACTGGCCTTGGCGTTGAACTCGAATATAACGATGCTGGTATTTGGGCAGAGCACGGTAACCAATATGATATCTTCAATCGCTATCAAGACCCAAGATTAGAAAAGCGCAATAAGTGGGGTAGGGCCTGCGCATTTGTGGTCGGGTGGATGGAGAGGCTTCTTCACCCTGATATAGATGAGTGGGTGCTCGACTCTTTGATTAGGGAAGAAGGAGTTTTTACTAAGCACGTTGGAAAACTAAAAAAGATGATTACTCCCTCTTCTAGCGAGTATATTAAAAAAGGCGGAGACTTATCAGAATACGAGGAGGCAGCAAAAAAGCGCATAGAGACGGGCGAAAAGATAGTTGTCTTCGGGCATACCCACAGGCCTAAGCTTAAAAAAATTACCGGGGGTATATATGCGAACTGTGGATGCTGGTGCGGGAAAGAGCAGATACCTACCTATATAAAGGTTGATTCGGGCAAGGTCACGCTTGTAAATGGAATCGATCATACTACCATAAATTCCCTTGAGCTGTAACCTAAATTCATATATAATAACATCTTAAACTGAGATGGGGTGAAGAGAATGGAAAAATTAAAGAATATGGAAAAGCTGCCCGTAGATGCAGGTAAGAGGATAAACGTTTACATGCAGGAGATGCTGAAGATGCATGAGGGCAACGTGGCATCTATTTTTATATATGGAAGTGCAGGAAGTGAGGACTATGTTGCAGGCACCTCTGATATAAACTCAGCGGTTGTTTTTAAGGATCTTAGGTTTACCCAGCTTAATAGAAGCCTGCGCCTTGTTGATAAAGGCATAAGGAAAGGAATGGCTGCTCCCTTATTTCTTACACCAGAATATATCAAAAGCTCATCCGACACATTCCCTATAGAGTTTCTAGAGATGAAGGAGAACCATATCCTGGTATATGGAGAGGACCTCTTATCTGACCTTGAGATAGAGCCTTCGCATATTAGATTTATATGTGAAGAGCAGATAAAGGGTAAGCTCATAAGGATAAGGCAGGCTTATCTTGAAGTAGGCTTAAGAAAGAAAGGCATGGAGGCATTAATAAAAGAGTCATTAAATTCTCTCTTTCCTGTCTTCAGAGGGCTGCTTCGTTTAAAAGGCATTACCCCTCCTATTAAAAAGGAAGAGGCCGTGCGCCTTTTGGCAGAGATCTTTGGTATTGACCCGCAGGTTTTTATTGCCGTCTTAAGGGATAAGAAGAATGATGAAAAAATAGGCGGAGAGAACTTAGAGAGTTTTTTAGAGAAGTATATTGCACAGATTGAAAAGCTAGCAGATATAGCTGATCAGCTATAATAGATAGGGCTTATGATTAGAAGATTTTCTATATTCCTGATTTTTTTGAGTGCGGTTATAGCAACACCATCTCTATTAGTAGCGCAGGAACCTGCTCTACCTGATTATTCAGGGTATGTTAATGATTTTGCAGGCGCACTTAGCCCCCAAGCAGAAGGCGCGATAACTTCTATTGCAGGGCAGGTTGAGCAGAAGACTGGCGCGCAGATAGCTGTTGTTACCGTTGCAACTACAGAACCACTCACAATCGAGCAGTATACTGTTGAGCTCTTTGAGAAATGGGGTATAGGCCAAAAGGATAAAGATAACGGCATCCTGATCCTTATGGCAGTAACCGATAAGAAGGTTAGGATCGAGACAGGCTATGGCTTAGAAGGCGCTATTCCTGATGCTATTGCGAGCCAGATTGTATATCAGATAATGATTCCTGAATTTAAGAAGGGGAATCATGAAAAGGGTTTAATTCTAGGTGCGATAGCTGTTGCAGATTTGGTTGCAAAAGAGTATAATGTAGAGCTAGAATTAGGAGAAGGCGTGCCGAGTGGTTATGTGCAGCAGGCAAAGGTGCTATCTCCTGGTGCAAGGCTACTTAAGTCTTTAGCCTATTTAATATTCTTTATACTTATATTTGGACTTAGGTCAGGGCTCTTGTTCTATTTTATATTAGGTCCGACCGGTAGAAGACGCGGTGGGCATTGGTATGGAACAGGTTTTGGAGGTTCAAGCGGCGGCTTTGGTGGCGGATTCGGCGGATTCGGCGGCGGATTTTCCGGAGGCGGGGGCGCCTCTGGTGGATGGTAGATAACGTATAATAGGAGGTAAACATGAAAAAGATATGGATAGTACTGATAGTCGTTGGCGTGATTGTGCTGATGCTAGGAGGCTGGCTTATCGGTGGCCTAAACCGGGTAGTAATACTTGATGAGAATGTAACTGCCTTATGGCGGCAGGTAGATGTGCAGCTTCAGCGTAGGAACGACCTGATACCCAACCTGGTCAGTACGGTAAAAGGGTACGCAGCACATGAGAAAGAGCTGTTTACAGAAGTTACAAGGCTGCGTAGTCAGTGGGGAAGTGCTACTACAAGAGCTGGTAAGATAAAGGCCGCAGAGGGTTTGGGAGGCGCAATATCAAGGTTGTTGTTAGTTGCTGAAAATTACCCACAATTAAAAGCAAGCCAGAACTTCTTATCGCTTCAAGCCCAGATTGAAGGCACGGAAAACCGTATCGCTGTCGAGAGAAACAGGTATAATCGCGCAGTTCAGGCATTCAACAGCTATAAGCGCACAATAGCAGGCGGTATATTTGCTAGCTTAAGAGGCTTAAGCCAGCCTGCAGAATACTTTGAAGCAGATGCTACTGCAAAGGCGGTTCCGAAAGTAGAGTTTTAATTTGAAAAAATTAAGCATTGCACATATGCATTGGGGTTTTCCTCCTACAATTGGCGGCGTTGAGACCCATCTTACTATGCTTATGCCTGAACAGGTTAGAATGGGGTATAAGGTGTCGCTTCTTACAGCTACTTGCGAAGGCTGTGAGATTTACGATGAATATAAGGGCGCTAAGATAATGCGCGCTCCGTCAATGGACCTGAACTGGCTGAATAAGAGAGGCCTGATAGGCATTGAAGAGGATTTTGAAAAGGCGGCTCTTGAGTTCATTGATAAGAACAAACCGGATATTATACACACGCACAATATGAACTATTTTTCAAAACCTCACGCAAAGACCCTTGAGCAGCTATCAAAAGATAAGGGTATACCCTTGGTGCTGACAGCTCATAATGCATGGGATGATGC
>JABMRG010000137.1 GCA_013202935.1 Candidatus Omnitrophota bacterium | reverse complement strand
TGGATAGAGCATCTGCCTTCTAAGCCGAGGGTCGCACGTTCGAGTCGTGCCGGGCGCGCCATAAGTTATATGCTGAAAGAATGGTTTGTATATATTGTTAAGTGTTCAGATAATACGCTTTATACTGGGATAACTAATGATCTAAGTTCCAGAATTAAAGCCCACAATACTGGAAAGGCATCAAAGTATACATTACCCAGGACGCCAGTTGCATTGATTTATAAAGAGCCATGTGGCAGTAGATCTCTGGCGTTGAAAAGAGAGTCAGAGATAAAAAGCTATAAGCGTCATCAGAAATTAGAACTTTTAGCTACGGAATGACCTATTCATAAACAGATGTGGTGGATGTAGCTCAGTTGGCAGAGCACTAGATTGTGGTTCTAGTGGCCGCGGGTTCAATCCCCGTCATCCACCCCAGTCTTCGTAAGAGGGTTAAAAGGGAAAGAATGAAAATGATAGATTGTTTAAAATGCAAACAGAAAAGTTCCTGTTGTGATTTTGGAGCATGGGCAGATTTAGAAGAAGCTAAAAAGATATCATCTCTTGGGTTAAAAGGGAATTTTTGTTATCTTGAGAAGGATAAAGATTTCCCTTCCGGATATAAAGTTGGAACGAGCTATGAAAATAATCCCTGTTCTTTCCTTACCCCGGAAGGGCTATGCTCTATCCACAAAGTTGACTATAGCTTGAAGCCGGCTTTTTGCAAAGAATTTCCATATGAAAAAGGAAAATTATCGTCATTTGCAGCCGTGCTATGTTCGCAGGTTAAATCAAAAAGAAAGATAGAGAAAAGGGTTGGCTCGCCCTAACCACCCAAAAGGTATGTACTGATGGAAACATACGATTTTGCTATAGGCTGGACAGAGACAGAAAGAAAAGAAGACCTATTTATAAACACCCTCGAGTCAGAATGCAAGCTGCGCAAATTAAGCTTTATATCTATTAGCGATAAATCCCTCGATACCCTCACAAGCAAAATCAAAAAAGGCGATCTTAAGATAAAGTTCTACTTTGATATGGCATCTGAGACATATAAGCCTAATGACAACTTTATTCAATTTGCCTATTGTTTAAAAGACTCCGGAACAAGGATTGTAGCTGACCCCGATAATGTAAAAGCAGCTGCAGATAAGGCCATAACACATTTTGACCTGATAAGCTCAAGAGTTCCTGTGCCGCATACTGTCATGATAAGGAACTGGGAATCGACAAGGCGGCTTACAGAAGATGAGAAGAAAAGGCTGGGTTTTCCATTTGTTATTAAGCCAGCGCGAGGCTATGCCCAGAAGGGTGTTAAGATAATAGATGAGCAGAGGCCCTTAAAAGATGTGGCAGATGCACGCAAAATTGCAAAAGGCGATAATTTCCTGCTGCAGGAGTTTATTGAACCTCAAGCCCTTGATGGCTCTCTTGCATGGTTTAGGGTATTCCATGTGTTTGGTGAGATTATCCCTTGCTGGTGGCATCCGGAGACCAAAGCATACCGACAGGTAACATTAAAGGAAATAGATGATTATCAGTTGATGCCGCTTGTGCGTATAACAGCAGAGATCGCAAGGATCGCGCGAGTGGATTTCTTTTCATGCGAGATAGCTATAAGCAAAAAGAATAAAAAATTTGTTGTGATAGATTATATGAACGATCAATGCGCTGTTGACCCCCAGTCTGAATACAAAGACGGTGTTCCGGATGACCTCGTAATCCACATGGCAGAGAGAATCGTTGAAAAAGCCTGGCAATATATAAAGGGCAAGTATACCCTAACCTACCGCGCCCTATGGTTTCCCAGAATAAAAGTAAAAGACGAAGATGTCTGATTTTAAACTTCATAGTTTTAAGATACCTCAGATTCCATTAAAGCCACCTGCGCCACTAAGGCTAAAAAGGCCCTCACGCCTTAGGCTCGGAGATACAATAGGCATAGTTGCGCCTGCCTGGGCATTTGACCGAGATAATTTCAAAAAAGGCATTAAAAGATTAAGGGATATAGGTTTTAAGGTCAAGTACGACCGTTCTATATTCAGCAAATACTGGGCAATGGCAGGATATGATAAAGAGAGGGCTGCCCAGATAAACAGGATGTTTTCTGATAAACAGATAAAGGCGATCCTTTGTGCAAAAGGGGGTTATGGTTCAATCCGAACAATACCATATCTTAAAGCTGATATTATAAGCAAAAACCCCAAGATATTTGTTGGTTACAGTGACATGACAATACTTCTTTATTACCTGTATACAGTGGCTAAGATGGTGGTATTCCATGGGCCAGTAGTATCAGATGAGATATACAAGAGCATGAATCCAACAACATTCGATTATTTTCTACGCGCCCTTATGCAACCAGAGGCCTTTGGCGAATTAAAATTCAACGAGATAAAAATACTCAGGCCAGGAAAAGCAAGCGGCATCCTGGTAGGTGGCAACATGGCATCTGTTACAAATGCGATAGGCACCCCTTATGATATAGATATGGACAATAAGATACTTTTCTTAGAGGATATCGGTGAAGATCTTGAGATAATCGATGCATACCTTATGCATCTTAAACTTGCAGGCAAGCTTAAAAAAATAAAAGGTATCATTTTCGGCAGGATGGTAGACTGCCTCGACCGCCCAGATGGACGCTATACCATAAAAGATATATTGCATGATATTTTGAGTGATATAAGAGTACCTATTATATATGGATTTCCCTCAGGCCACAGGGAACGAGGTAGTGTGAATGTAACACTTCCCTTCGGTGTTTCAGTTACACTCAACGCTGATAAGAAAAAGCTTACCATAAACGAACCCGCAGTAAAATAATGAAAAAGTTAAAGTACATATATGGGCCGGTGGCATCATGGCGCTTGGGCAGATCCTTAGGCGTAGATCCATTATCTGGCAAAAATAAGGTATGTACCTTTAATTGTACCTACTGCCAGGTTGGCAAAACAAGGCCATCTCCAGCCAAAAGAAAAGTTTTTGTCTCCACCAAAAAGCTCTTAAATGAGATAGGCTCACTTAAACCTTTAAAGATAGACTATATTACATTCTCAGGCATGGGTGAACCGACGCTGGCAAAAAACCTGGGCCAAATCATAAAAACTATCAAGCGCAAAAGGAAAGAAAAAATCGCTATTTTTACAAATGCTTCACTTATCAGCAAAAAAGCAGTGCAGAAAGACCTTATGCTGGCAGATTTTGTATCAATTAAGCTCGATGCTCATAATGAAAAACTTTTTCGGATAATCAGCAAGCCATCTACAGGCATAAGGTTAAAGAATATAATAAAAGGCATAAAGGAGTTTCAGAAAAAGTATAAAGGCAAGCTTGCGTTGCAGGTTATGTTTACGCACCAGAATAAAAGATATGCCAAAGAGCTTGCCGAACTTGTAAAAGATATAGATCCAGATAAGGTGCAGATAAATACCCCTTTAAGGCCTTCTGGCTCAAAGCCACTTTCAAAGAAGGAAATAAATAGTATCAAGAAATGCTTTAAAGGCTTGAATATAGCCTCAGTTTATGATAAAAAGAGAAGAAGGCCAAACCCTATCAGTAGAAGAGAAGTATCACGTCGTAGAGGAAAATTATAATGGTTTATGACACAATTATAGTGGGTGCAGGTCCGGCAGGACTAACAGCAGCAATTTATACTTCACGCGCAGGTTTAAAAACGTTAGTAGTGGAAGATCCTGTTATCTTGAGCCAGGCAGGCTATGCATGCTGCATTGAAAACTTCCCCGGTTTTCCCGAAGGGATATCTGGAGTTGAGCTTCTGCAACGATTTAAAAAACAGGCTGTAACATTTGGAACAGAGTTTTTATCATTGGTAGTAAGCAAGTTAAATGCAAAAAAGGATAATAACCAAAACATATGGACCATTAAAGCAGAGGGCGCAGAATATCAGGCGCTTTCAATTATTATAGCCTCAGGCGCACGAGCCAAGCGCTTAAATGTTCCTGGTGAGGATAAATTTTGTGGCAAGGGTGTATCATACTGCGCAACCTGCGATGGTGCCTTCTTTAAGGACAAGGCAGTTGCTGTTGTAGGTGGCGGAAATACTGCAATAGATGAAGCATTATTCTTAACCAGGTTTGCTAATAAGGTCTTTGTTATACACAGGCGCGATAGGCTACGCGCAGACACAATCTTACAGGAAAGAGCGAAACAAGATAAAAAAATAGAACTTCTATTAAGTTCTTCAGTGGAAGAGATATCAGGATCTCAGAAAGTCGAAGGCCTTAAGCTAAAAGATGTAAATACAAACAATATAAAAGACCTACCATGCGATGGCGTATTCATATCTATCGGTTATATTCCCAATACAGATTTTGCCAAAGGACTCTTAGAGCTCAACGAAAAGGAACGGATTGTTGTTGGTCCTGAAATGAAGACGGCAAAGGAAGGTATCTTTGCTTGTGGCGACTGCCGCAACACCCCTTTAAGACAAGTAATAACTGCATGTGGTGATGGCGCCCAGGCAGCCCACTCCTGCCGATTGTACGTAGAAGATTTTAAAGGCATTGCTTACAAGTAAATAATAAAAACACTGGGGATAGTAAACTGTCCCCAGGCTAAGGAGGGAGAGATGGACAATAATAAGAAGGTTATGATTATTGATGATGATAAAGAGTTTCTTGATGAGATTACTGAGACATTAAAACTGAGTGGTTATGAACCGATACCGCTTTCTGAAAGCCATAAGGCTGTCAAAGAGATCTTGAAGATAAAACCGGATGTAGTACTTCTTGACCTTAAGATGGATGTGGTGAGCGGTTTTAAGATTGCAAATGAGTTAGACAAGATGCCGGATAAAGCAAAAGTGCCTATCATTGCCATTACAGGTGTCTTTACTGAAAAAGAACATCGCCTACTTATGAAGACATGCGGCATTGCGGAGTGCCTTACCAAGCCTTTTAATCCTTTAGATGTAATTGCAGCTATTGAGCGTATCTATCCAAACGAATAATATATTATAATGAAGAAAAGACTAAAAAGCAAAGAGCAGCAGTATCTTGATATAACATCGGAAGAAAGACTCCGCCTTACACAATTTACCATAGATCATCTCTCAGAGGCTGCTTTCTGGATAGGCCCAGATGCCAGATTTCATTACGTAAATAATGCTGCTTGTCGTGCCCTTGGTTATTCACGCAAAGAGCTGCTTTCGATGAGAGTACACGACATAGACCCTCTTTTTACAAAAAAAGTCTGGCCCAGCCATTGGAAAGAGCTTAAACGCCGCAAATCATTTACAATAGAATCTGTTCATCGCAGAAAAAACGGCAGCACCTTCCCTGTAGGCATACACATTAACTACCTTAAGTATGGAGAGAAAGAGTATAATTTTGCTTTTACCCGCGATATAACAGAACACAAAAAACAAGAAGAAGCCCTGCAAGAGTCAGAGGAGAAATACCGCCGTCTTGTTAAGTCTGCTAATGACGCTATATTTTTAGCTAACCCTGAGACTAGCATTCTGCTGGATGCGAACCAAAAGGCGGTAGAGTTGATTGGCAGGCCCATCAAGGATATTATAGGTATGCATCAGATGGATTTACACCCTAAAGAAGACAGAGAGATGTACAAAGAGATATTTGCCAAGGACGCAAGCAGAAGTACCTCATTTAATCATACAGCTTTTGTTGTGCATAAAGACGGAAGGCATATTCCTGTACAGATTAGCGCCGCACTGATTACTTTAAAAGGAAAAAAGGTCCTTATGGGTATATTCAGTGATATTACGGAGCTTAAAGACATAGAAGACAGATTGAGAAAGGATAAGAATAGCCTGCAGCATATTGTAGCAGAGAAAACCAAAGGCTTAACAGTGGCTTTAAAAGAGCTTGAAGATAGAAAACGGCTTGCAGATATAGGCACCCTTGCAGCTACTGTTGCGCATGAGTTGAGAAATCCGCTTGGGGTTATAAGGACCGCTGTCTACAATATACATAAGAAAAAAAAGGGCAAGAGGCTAGATAGCCATCTAGCCAATATAGATAAGAAAATTGCAGAGAGTGACCGGATTATCAATAACCTACTTACCTACTCAAAGATAAAGATGCCGCGTTATAAGCAACTATATGTATGTGAAGTGCTGGAAGATTGTATTAAAGCTTGTAAAGATCGGTTTAAAGAGGTAAAGGTAGTGATTGACAGAGGCTATAGTTGTAAAAAGGATTGCCTTATTGAGTTTGACCGGCTTCACTTAACCGAGCTCTTCAACAACATACTAAATAATGCATACCAGTCTTTCAAGACTAAAAAGGGCAGAATAAAGATCAAACTCGACTTTAATAAGCGCAAGAAGATGCTTAAGCTTAATTTTAAGGATAATGGTATCGGCATAGAGAGCCGTAGCATAGAAAAGATATTTGAGCCATTCTACACAACCAAGGCAAAAGGTATCGGCCTTGGACTTACCATATGCAAGCAGATAGTAGTTTTACACAACGGAACTATTAGCATAGAGAGCCAGAAGCAAAAAGGCACAACAGTCTCTGTAACCTTACCAATTAAAAAAAGCTGATATAATAGAAGAAGAAATTGACAATTCTTTTTATATATAGTATTATTTTTACACTAACTATATTTTAACTTGCAACATAAAAGGTAAAGATGAAAGAACCTATAGTACATAAAACAGGCATTAGACGTAAAATTGCCCTGATAGTTCTATTGTCAAGCCTAATCTTAATGATTGTTGGTTTGAGCTTAGGATATTTCCTGGGGTTTAGATTACTGCGTAACAGTATCGGTCAAAATCATATGGAGATAGCCGCAATTCTTAGTGAGGCTGTAAATAGAATTGTTAATGAAGAGGTGTCGGATTTAGAAACATATGTGTCTCATTCCCAACAGATACAACTGGTTGAAGAACATAACCTTATCTATGAGGAGATGAATAAAGAGGCGATTAATGATTATTTAAGGCAAATGGACAAAAGGTGGTCTGGCCAGGGCCCTGACGAAACATTTATTAGACAATATTTGGACAGCCCAGTCAGCAAGAGATTAAAATCTATAACGGAAAGAGAGGGCAACATTGCAGAGATATTTATCACAGATAGGCAAGGAGGCTTAGTCGCATCATCAGGCAAGACCAGCGATTTTTATCAGGCAGATGAAGATTGGTGGAACAGAGCTTTTGATAACGGCAAAGGAAAAACGATTATAGATAATGTTATATTTGATGAGTCTGCTAGGCTCTTAAGCTTGTCTATGGCAGTTCCAATAAGAATTGAGACTGGAGAAACAGTAGGTATTTGTAAGGCGGTTTTGGATATTCATCGCTTTCTCGCACCTTTAGAAGATTTCAAGATAGGTAAAACAGGGCATGCTGTGCTGACTGATAGTAGAGGCTATATTCTTTTTCATCGCGGAATCCAAGCCTTAAGCAGTAGATTTATGAGTGAAGAAAAAATTAAAGCCTTGTTGAACAAAAGAGATGGATGGGAAATAGTAAGCGGAGGGCACATCCATGAAGAGAAGACGTTTGTTGCCGTTACACCGGTTACAAATGCTTACCTTTTAGAGAACGGAATGAGTTGGCTGATATTTGTCGATCAGGATGCTAAAGAGGTATTTTTTCCTTTAGATAGATTAATTATACAACTTATTGCAGTCACCCTTATCATGCTGGTTGTATTGTTATTTATGAGTTTTACATTTAGCGGTATATTTGTAAAGCCCATAAAGCAGCTTCACGAGGGTACGGAACGTATTGGCAAAGGAGATTTAGATTACAAGGTAGATATACGTACTAATGATGAGATCGAACAGCTGGCAGATTCCTTTAACCAGATGGCAGAGGACCTAAAAAAGACCACAACATCAGTAAGTAGCCTTAACCAGGAGATTGAAGCGCACAAAAAGGCAGAAAAGGCACTCCAGGAAAGCCAGATACGATATAAGACAATATACAACGCATCCAAAGACGCTATTATGGTACTGATACCAGGAGGAAGGTTTGCCTCAGGCAATCAGGCCACAATCGATATGTTTGGTTGTAAGAATGAGGCTGAATTTATAATAAAGACCCCTGCAGAACTGTCTCCGGAATATCAACCTGATGGGAAACCCTCATCAGTAAAGGCTAAGGAGATGATGAATATTGCTGTTAAGAAAGGTGCGCATTCCTTTGAGTGGACACACAAACGTTTAAATGGGGAAGAATTTTTCGCAATGGTATTGTTAACCTCAATGAATTTAGAGGGTGAAGAATTTCTGCAGGCTACAGTACGTGATATCACAAAACGCAAAAAAGCAGAAGATGCTATTCGTCAGTCTGCTGCAGAATGGCAGAGGACATTTGATTCTATAACAGATATGGTCTTTATACAGAACACAGACTTTACTATAGTAAGAGCAAACAAGGCATTTGCAGATGCTATTGGCAAAAAACCAGCAGAAATAATTGGCAAGAAGTGCTATGAGATATTGCACCATCGAGATAAACCATGGGATTCATGCCCTTTTGAGAAGACAAAAAAAGATGCTAAAGCGCACACAGAAGAGGTAGATGATCCTGAAATAGGTATTCCTCTGTTGGTTACTTCATCTCCTGTATTTGACGAAGATGGCAAGCTAATAGGCTCAGTCCATGCTGCCAAAGATATAACAGAAATTAAGAAAGCAGAGAAACTAAAGGATGAGTTTGTATCCACTGTCTCTCATGAGCTTCGCACACCCTTATCTATTACAAAAGAAGGGGTATCCTTAGCGCTTGATGAAATTCCAGGCAAACTGAACCAGGAACAGAAAAAGATTCTCTCTATGAGCAAGGATAATATAGACCGCCTGGCACGTATTATAAATGACCTTCTTGACATATCCAAGATAGAATCAGGAAAGACTGAATTGAAGAAGGTATTAGTCAATATATCGAGTGTTATAAGAGAGATATGTGAGGGCTGGATTTTGGAATCTGATAAGAAAAAGCAGAGTATAAAATTGGATATACCCAAGAATCCGATAGATGTACACATGGATCAGGATAAGATGATTGAGGTAATGAATAATCTTATATCTAATGCAATAAAGTTTACACCTGGAAAAGGCACAATAAAAATCGGTTTAAAAGATAAAAGGAGCAATGTTGAGGTTTCGGTCTCCAACACAGGTGCAGGAATAGCTAAAGAGGATATTCCTAAGGTTTTTAATAAGTTCCAACAGTTTGGCAGGACCGCTGGGCCAGGAGCAAAAGGAACAGGCTTAGGACTAGCTATTGCAAAAGAGCTTGTAGAGCTCCACGGCGGCCAGATAAAGGTAGAGAGCAAGCTGGAAGAAGGAACTACCTTTATCTTCACAATTCC
>JABMRG010000136.1 GCA_013202935.1 Candidatus Omnitrophota bacterium | reverse complement strand
AGCAGCTGCTTAAAGAGGGCCTGATAGATGATGAGACAGCAAGGTCTAAGGCGAAAGACAGGGGAGAGTTTGAAAAATTATGAAAAAACTTAAACGCATAGCAGTTCTCTGTAGCGGCGGCGACTGTGCAGGCATGAATACCGCTGTGCGGAGTGTTACAAGGACTGCTATCTATTATGGCATTAAGGTCTTTGCAGTAGCTTATGGTTACCAAGGCCTCATAAATGGCGAGCTTACTGAGTTTAACAGGCGTTCTGTAAGTAATATAATGAATAGGGGTGGCACTATCCTTAAGACAGCGCGTTCAGAAGAATTTAAGACTAAAAAGGGACGTGCCAAGGCTATAAGAAACTTAAATAAATACAAGATAGACGGTTTAGTTGTTATAGGAGGAAATGGTTCTTTTAAAGGTGCTTACGCGTTATGCAAAGAGTGTGAGGTCAAATGTATTGGTATACCTGGTACTATTGATAACGACATTAATGGAACAGATTACACCATAGGCTCTCTTACTGCGGTTGAAGTTGCACTAGATGCTATAGACAAGATAAGAGATACTATTACCAGCCTTGAGAGAATATTTGTTATAGAGGTTATGGGTAGAGACTGCGGGTATATAGCTATGAGAGTTGCTCTTGCGGGCGGGGCAGAAGAGGTTCTTCTGCCGGGCGTTAAGTATGATATAAACAAAATCTGTCATGAAATAAAAGCAGCCCGCAAAAAAGGAAAGATCAGCTGGATACTTGTTGTTGCTGAAGGTGCAGGCAGCGCGCACAATATAGCAAAAACGATTGAGAAAAAAACAGACTATGAGACACGAGTTACCGTCTTAGGCCACATACAAAGGGGTGGTTCACCCAATGCCCTTGACAGGATACTTGCCTCTAGGTTAGGTGCAGATGCAGTAAGATTACTTATGGAAGGTGAAAGCGATAAGGCAGCAGGTATAGTGGCAAATCGTTTAGTTACAACACCATTTTCCATAGCCTGTCAGAAGAAGCAGGAGTCAGAAGAAGAGCTATATAGCCTCTTAAAGATTCTTGAGGCTTGATTAGCTCGGTGAACGACGAATAAGAACAATAGCTGTTATAAAGAATATAATATTTGAAAGATGGCCTGCAAGGAGAGGTGGCATAACCCCACCTTTACCAAGGGCAAGTGAAAAATAGATAGATCCGTAATATACAAGTCCTGCCAGTACGCTAATCCCTACACCAGCCATTGCACTCCCCCTTTTAGTAATAAGAGCAAAAGGTATGCCCAGGAGCATTATTATAATAGGTATAAAAGGAAGAGCGGTCTTAAAATAGAAATCCGTCTTTAAACTATTCAGGAGAGTGGGATTCCCGCCCGTTGATAGCCTATCTATATATTCTTTTAGTTCCTTATAGTTCATGTAGCCTACTTGCAGTTCATATCGCAGCAGCTCCTGTGGAGTCTCAGGAAACTCGATAATCTTTTTATCGAATACCAGAGGTGAACCGACTACCTTACCTGCTTCATTAAATCTGTAAATTACACCGTTGTAAAACTCCCATTCTTTTCCTTTCCATACAGAGCTACTTGCGAGTATCTTTCTACGAAGGTGCTGGTACTTATCACGTTCAAATATTATAATGCCAGTAAGGGAGTTATTTACAGGGTCAAAATGTTTTGCATATACAAGCTGGTTCTTCTTTCCATAGACTGTAAGATTCTTTATACTCTTTAAGCTTTTATTTTCAGTAGCTATCCTCTCTATATAGTCTGATTTTATTTTTTCTGCTGTTATAACACTCTTTGGCACAACATTCTCATTTATCAGGAAGGTAGAGAGGCTCAAGATTATGCCCACAGCAAATATAGGAAGGAGCATACGGCCTATGCTTATGCCACAGGCCTTGGCAGCTGTAAGCTCGTTATTCTTATTCAGCGTGCTCAGCATATAGACAACAGCAAGGAGCGCTGCTATAGGTGAGGTCTGCACAAAGACTAGCGGTGTAAAGGAAGCGTAATATTGAAAGAGTATTGCTAAAGGCACCTTATTTCGAAGTATATCATCCAGGTGGCTGAATATATCTACTATTATATAGAGAAAACAGAATAGGAATAGGCAGTAGCAAAGAGGAAGAATAAAATTCTTTATTAGGTATCTGTCGAGGATCTTCATTTTTCAATTATAATAAATATTAGTACAACCCCTATGATAAAGTATATAAGATTTGCAACCCATACGCCTATTATCGGAGGTATAACATTCCGCAGGGTAAGAGCCTGTCCCCCAATGAAGATAAGATAGTATATAGTTGAGACAACAAGGCTTAGGCCAAAGCCCACAGACTTCTCCCGCCGTCTTGTATTTATTGCAAGAGGAAGCCCCACAAGGACAAATGCAAAACTTGAAAATGCCATAGCTAGTTTTTTATGGATTTCCGTCACTCTCTCCCTGATCTCATTCTTTATATGTTGGGAATCTGCGCCGGTTGCCTTTAAACCTGCAATGTCATCTTTTAGCTCTCTTATGGTCATCTGTTTCGGTTTCTTCTGCAGTTTTCCCTTGCCTAATGCAGTTTCAATGTCAAGGGTCATGTCATATGTCTTGAAATTAAGCTTATAGAACATGTTGGGATCATTTGGATTTGGTTCATCAGCTGTACCGTTTATCAGATGTAGTTGTATGAGGTTTTTACCTGGGAATGTTTTAAAGTTGCCCCTTTCTGCTATAATAGTCCTTGTGGGGCCTTTCTCTTGAAGCTGATATATAAGTATATCTTGAAGCTCTTCATCTTCAATGCTTCCTATACGTACTATGTAGCCCTTGAAACTTTTTATAAATACGCCAGGCTCAAGGTATGCTGTTGGGTTCTTCATACCGACCTCTTTTATAAGCTTATACGAGGCAAAATGTGAGGCAGGAAGTACGCGGTCATTTAAGTATATAGATGCAAGGCTTATAATAAATACCACAACTACGACCGGCATTCCTATCTTATACAGGCTAATCCCGCTTGCCCTCATAGCAGTAACCTCATTATCTGAGGCTAGCCTTCCAAAAGATATCATAGTAGCAGTAAGAATAGCCATCGGTATAGTATAGCTTAGGATATAGGGTATAAGGTAGAGAAAAAGTTTTACAACGTCCTTGATATCAACACCCTTATTTACCAAAAGGTCAGCAAGCTTAAACATATTACCAATAAGAAGTATAAAACTGAATACAGCCAATGAGGCAAGAAGCGGGCCCATCATCTCCTTTAATACATAATCTCTAAGAATTCTCATCATTTACCTCTGGCTATTGCAAAAGAATAAATCGATTCAGCACCTGAAACAAGCAGGGTCTTTGAGCATTCGTTTGCTGTAGCACCTGTGGTATATACATCGTCTAACAAGAGTAACACTTTTTGGTTTAGACATATGCTCTTGTTTGTATGGAATGCACCCTCTAGATTTTTGAGGCGCCTGCCTCTATTAAGGCCAATCTGCTCTTTAGTCCTTTTTGTTTTTATGAGTAAATTCTTTATATATGGGATGCCTAATTTTTTGGAAAGGACTTCTGCTAGAAGTTCTGCCTGGTTAAACCCCCTTGCCTGAAGGTCTCTCTTATTCATCGGTACTGCAATGATATTATCAATTGTTTTATAGTCTATATATGACATAGCAAACTGACAAAGAATTTCGGCAAGAGGTTCTTTCAAGAATACTTTTTTATTATATTTGAACTTATGTATAAGTTCTTTGGTCAATCCCTCATATTCACAACACTGCCATGCCTGCTTGAAGGAATAGCTTTTACCGATGCAATCAGCACAGATAGCCTTTAAATTCTTATTATAGGTATTTAATGAGCGCCCGCACCTTGTGCAGAGGGGAGGCTGGTTTCTTTTTATCTTACCAAGGCAGTCTTTGCATAAGTAGCCTCGATTAGTATATAAGAGCTTAACATTGCAGCTTTGGCAGTATACAGGAAAGACCAGATTGAGTGTTGCCTGGGATATTTCGGCTATAGCCTGCTTCATAGTTGGCTAATATACCACTAAAAATAAGTATTGTCAATAAGCCAGTATTTATAAGCAGGGTGTGGCTAGCAACCTACGCAGGAACGTTCGAAAAACCCCACCGTGGTTTTTCTCACTCCGTGTTGCTGCTCGCTCTCGCCAAGAACTTGGCTCGGGCGAACCATGGCCGCTCGCACCAACAAGGTCCTGCTCCGGTTACTGCAAAGGTTTCTAATATAGATAACAACAAAGTTTTACAGCAATTTTAGCAGGGTATAGAGTTGCTTATGCCTTTGCCGGTAGCAGTGCATCAAGGCTTTTTTGGCAAATGTCCTTTTAGGGCTTATGGTGAGAGAGTGGCGGAACTGAACCCGAGACAAGTGCTCGGTGAATTCCGCCAAACGAACGAGCCATAAGTCCAAAAGGACGGCAAAAAATGCCAGCACTGCGAAGGCAAATGGCATAAGCAAAGCTTATATTCCTGCGAAGGTTGGCTGCAGAACCTTGCTATAAGATATGAATATATCAACTACATCGGCTCAGTATATCAAAGGTGTAGGGCCTGATAGGCTTAAACTACTTAAGCGCCTCGGTATATCTACTGTCCAGGACTGCCTATTACATTTTCCCAGAAGGTATGAAGACAGAAGCAACCTAAAACCTATCTCCGAACTAAAGGAAGATGAGTATCAGACTGTAAAGGGAAAGGTTCTCTCATCAAGTGTATTCAGCACAAGAAGGGGCAGGAGGATATTCCAGCTTGCTGTAGGGGATGATTCGGGTAAGAAGCTATATTGCCTTTGGTTTAACCAGCCGTATATGAAAAGATATTTTACCGAAGGCGACACTATAATCGTATATGGAAAGGCGCAGAAGACAAGCCGCTTCCAGATTATACATCCTGAATATGAGATTATAAGAGAAGACTCACCCACCGAGGACCCTATTCATACAGGAAGGATCGTGCCTATATATCCGCTTGTATCAGGTGTAAATCAGAGAACCCTGAGGGCTATTATGAAGCATGGGGTTCAGCAGTATTCCAGGTATGTTCAGGAACTGATGCCGACAAATATACGCGCGCGGCACCACCTGATAGATATTCATTCAGCCATAAAGAATATTCACTTTCCAATCAATGATAGGCAGGCCAGCGAAGCCAGAAGACGAATTGTATTTGATGAATTCTTTATACACCAGCTGGCACTTGCCATAAGAAGATATAAGATGAAACTTGCCCCGGAAGGAAGAGCACACAAGATTGAGGCTGAATCTGAAGATGAATTTTTTAAGGCATTATCTTTTGAGCTTACCAACGCCCAGAAAAAAACGATAGAAGAGATAAGGAACGATATGGCCTCCCAAAGAGCTATGCATAGGCTTATTCAGGGTGAGGTCGGTTCTGGCAAGACAGTCATTTCTGCGTATGGGCTCTTTCTCACAGTCTCCAATAACCACCAGGGCGCAATAATGGTTCCTACTGAAATTTTGGCAAAACAGCATTATATTACCTTGAGCAATATCTTTTCAGAGATCGGGATAAGGGTCGTGCTTTTAATAAATAGTATGCCTAAACCAGAAAAAGACCAGGCAAAAGAGTTGACAGAATCAGGCGAAGCTGACATTATCGTAGGAACACACACCTTAATCCAATCAGGCATAGCTTTTAAAGATCTTGGCCTCGTTGTTATAGATGAACAGCACAAGTTTGGGGTTCAGCAGAGAGCCCTGCTGAAAACAAAGACGCAGAACCCTGATATAATGGTAATGACAGCAACACCTATACCACGTACGATGGCAATGACACTTTATGGTGACATGGATATCTCTGTTGTAGATGAACTACCGCAGGGAAAAAGAGATGTCCAGACATTATGGCTGGACTCTTCAGAGGTTGATAAGGACTATGCCGTTGTTAAGATTGAGCTAAAGGAGAAACGTCAGGCATATATAATCTATCCGGTCATAGATGAGTCGCAGGCATTAAGGTCAGAAGGCGCGGTAAAGATGTATAATAAATTAAAAGATGAGATATTCAAAGAGTTTGAGGTAGGGCTTATACATGGCAGGCTGAGTGATGAAGAAAAGACTACTATTATGAAGGATTTTAAAAAGGGAAAGATAGATGTTCTAGTGGCTACTACGATAGTTGAGGTAGGAATAGATGTTACTAACGCATCAATTATGGTTATTGAAAATGCCCAACGTTTCGGTTTAAGCCAACTCCATCAGTTGAGAGGAAGAATAGGCAGAGGTAAACAGAGATCCTACTGTATACTTGTCTCTGATGCTCAAACAGAAGAAGCGCAGCAAAGGCTTGAGGCGATATCTAAGATGGATGATGGTTTTGATATTGCGCAAGAGGACTTAAATATTAGAGGCCCTGGAGAACTTTTTGGAAAGAGGCAGCATGGGCTTCCTGAACTTACGCTTGGTAATGTTATCTCTGATGTTGAGATACTTGAAGAGGCGCGTAAGGAGGCATTTGAGCTAATATCAGATGACCCCTCTTTAAGCCAGGACCGCTACAAAGCGCTGAAGGAAAAATTGACCGAGACCTTTAAGGAAAAATTCCACCTGGGGTTTGTAGGATGAGAATAATTGCAGGCAGATATAAGGGTAGGCGAATGTCGATGCCAAAAGGCATAAGGCCTACCATGGATAAGATAAGGGAAGCTATCTTCAATGTACTAGGTACCAAAGTTAAGGGTGCTTCTGTACTCGATCTTTTTGCAGGGGGTGGGAGTTTTGGCATAGAGGCGATAAGCAGGGGAGCTCTTTCCGCAGTCTTGTCTGATAAGCATATAAGCTCTACTAAGACTATCAAAAAAAACCTAAGTTTATTAGAGGATATGGATGCCGGGAAGGCATCTGTTATTACTAAAGATGCAATGGGGGCCATAAAGTCACTACATAATAGAAGCAAGAAGTTCGATATAGTATTTTTAGATCCTCCGTACCATAAAGGGTGGGTAAGAAAGTGCTTGAAGTATATTAGTATATATGATATACTCTCGCATTCAGGTTGGATAATCGCCGAGCATTCTAAAAAAGACAAGATTTTCATAGAAGAAGAACCCTTAAAATTAATGCGTCAGCTGAAGTATAGCGATACTATAATTAGTATATATAATAGAGGTGAGCAAGATGACTAAGAAGTGTGTATACCCGGGAAGTTTCGATCCTATTACATTTGGCCATATAGATTTGATCAAGAGGGCCTTGAAGATTTTTACTAAGGTTGTGGTTGCTGTTGCTGACAATAGCCCTAAGGACAATCTCTTTAGCCTCCAAGAACGTGTGGAGTTGATAAAGAGGGCAACAAAAGGCTTAAAAGGTGTTGAGGTTGAAGGTTTTAGCGGCCTTGCTGTCAATTATGTTAAAAAGAAGGGCTCGTATGTTATTGTAAGGGGCATTAGGATGATATCTGATTTTGAGTATGAGTTTCAGATGGCGCTTACCAACAGGCGCTTAAGCAGAAATGTCGAGACAATATTTCTTATGCCTAATGAGTCATATTCATATCTTTCATCCAAGCTTATAAAAGAGGCGGTCTCGTTAGGCGCAGATGTAAGCTGTTTTGTGCCGAAATTTGTAAATAAGGCACTTAAGAAGAAACTATCCACAAAATAAAAGAGGAATTACATGCTGAAAGTGATTTCAGAGTTAAGGGAGCAGGCAAAGAGGCAGAAGAGAAAGATAGTATTGCCTGAAGGTGAAGACAAGAGGGTTTTAGAGGCAGCGGCATATATAAAAACCGAAGGCTTAGCTGATATCATTCTTGTTGGAAATAAAGAGAAAATAGCAGCCATATCCAAGGATAAAGGTTTTAATCTTGATGGTATTGAAATAGCAGATCTTGAATCTTCATAATACTTGGATAAGTTTATTTCCAAATTATATGAGTTGCGCAAGGCAAAAGGTATGACCGAAGATAAAGCAAGGAAAACACTGCTTGAGAAGCCCGTATATTTTGGGGCTATGCTGGTAAAAGAGGGGTTAGCAGACGGGTTTGTAGCAGGGGCAGTTCACACAACAAGAGATGTGGCAAGAAGTGCCCTCCATTGTATAGGGCTTAATCCAAAAGTCGGTACCATGTCCAGCTCATTTATAATGATTCATGATGATCAGTCATTTGGCCAAAAAGGTGTATTCGTATTTGCTGATTGCGGAATAGTTCCAGACCCCTCCCCGCGCCAGCTCTGCAACATAGCTATATCAGCAAGTAGGCTTATGCAGAATCTTTTTCAGGCAACACCGCGCATAGCAATGCTCAGTTTTTCAACAAAAGGAAGCGGAACCAGCCCTGATACAGAAAAACTGATTAAGGCGATAGGCCTGGTCAAACAGAAGAGGCCAGATCTTCTCATTGATGGCGAGCTTCAGGCTGATGCTGCACTGATTCCTGAGGTCGCTGCTATCAAGGCTCCTGAAAGCCCTATAGGAGGAGAGGCCAATATTCTTATATTTCCAAACCTTGAGTCAGGCAATATAGCATATAAGCTTACGCAGAGATTGGCAAAGATACGTGCCTTAGGCCCTCTGCTGCACGGGGTACTTGCGCCCTGCAGCGACCTATCCAGAGGCTGCGATGTTGATGATATAATCGATGTAGTCTGTGTAACCTCCATAAGATGCTCATATATTAAAGGTTCATTATGAAAATACTGGTAATAAACAGCGGCTCATCAAGCATCAAATATCAATTTTTCAACACGAAGTTTCCTAAACCTTTATGCAAGGGCCTTATCGAGAGAATCGGTTCTGGCAGCAGTATACTTACACACCAGAAGGATAATAAGAAACCTACTATCTTAAGAGTCAATGCACCTAATCATCATAAGGCTATGGGTTATATATTTGATGCCTTAACAGACCCAGCCTCAGGCGTTATAAAATCTTATAGGGATATATCAGGCATAGGCCATCGCGTTGTTCATGGCAACGAAGTCTTTACACAACCTACGATTATTACACCAAAAGTAGTGAAGGTGATTGAAAGCTTTAATGAGTTAGCACCCCTGCATAACCCCCCGGCCCTCTTGGGTATTCGCGCATGCCGGAATTTTGCAAAAGGTATACCACAGATTGCGATATTCGATACAGCGTTTCATCAGACCATACCACCGCATGCGTATATTTACGGCATACCGTATGAGTTCTACAAAGATCTTCGGATAAGAAGATATGGTTTTCATGGAACAAGCCATAAGT
>JABMRG010000135.1 GCA_013202935.1 Candidatus Omnitrophota bacterium | reverse complement strand
CAGGATCAAACTCTCCAGTTGAAAGTTTGAAAATTAGGAACAAGGCAAAGCCTTATTCCTAATCATTAACTTGGGTTCGTCTGTTCGCATTTCAGCAAACAGAGCATTGCACAAGTGGTATCTCAGTTCTTAACTTTGGCTATCCAATTTTCAAAGAGCGTATATTTAAAAGGTTATGGGCATAAAAAAAGGCATCAAGACGATGCCGTTACACCCATCCTCTTTTTATCTCTTATTAAATTTTTTCAACTAAGCTTCTAATCAAGAAGCTCCTCCAATTTTTCGACGGTTCTAACGGAATACTCCTCCCGCCAATATTTCTCATTCTTATTGAGAAAAACCCACCTAAAAAAATACCTTACATACTTCTGTTAAGGTTCACATAAAATAACATAAATGGCATATATTGTCAAGTATTATTTTTGCTATTTTTCTATCCTGACAAACCTTCTTTTGCCTACCTGTATTATCATGCCGTTTTTTACATCTATTTTTGCATTCTCGTCATCTATCTTCTGGTTATCGACGACAACGGCACCCTGTTTAACCATTCTCCTTGCCTCACCATTTGACTTCACCAGGCCTGTCTTACTAAGAAGTTCGCAAATCCATAGGCTACCTTCTAGGTGGCTATCTTTATAAACCGGCATATCTGAAGGAAGATTACCTTCCTTAAATACGCTCTCAAACTCTTTCTCTGCATTATCTGCAGAAACCTTATTATGATAAGCAGTAATTATCTCTTTAGCAAGGCGCGCCTTTGCTTCCTTTGGATGCATATTATTTTTCATACCTGATATCTCATCTATAGAGATATCGGTAAGCAGTTCATAATACTTCCACATAATCTCATCGGAGATAGACATAATCTTACCAAACATCTCATCTGGAGGCTCTGTTATACCGATGTAGTTTCCATAAGACTTTGACATCTTCTGCACGCCATCTGTACCTTCCAAAAGAGGCATAGTAATAACAACCTGTTCAGCCTGCTCATAGCGGCGCTGAAGGGTCTTGCCCATTAAAAGATTGAACTTCTGATCTGTGCCTCCTAATTCAACATCAGCCTTCAAGACTACTGAGTCATATGCCTGCAGAATCGGGTATATAAATTCCAAAAGGCTTATCTCTTTGCCAGCTTTGTATCTGTTGAAAAAGTCATCTCTTTCCAGTATGCGCGCAACTGTCTGGTGCGCTGCTAGTTCCATAAAGTCTGCCAGGGACATGCCTTTTAACCATTTGCTATTAAATGCCACATCACACTTTGATATATCAAGTATCTTCGACACCTGCCTCTTGTAAGTCCTGGCATTGGCTTTTACCTCATCCTCAGTTAACCTATTCCTTACTTCAGAACGGCCTGAAGGGTCGCCTATCATTGCGGTAAAATCCCCTATAAGAAATACTACTCTGTGTCCCAGCTCTTGGAAATGCTTAAGCTTCCTCAATAGCACTGTGTGTCCAAGATGTATATCAGGTGCGCTCGGATCAAAACCTGCTTTTATTATAAGGGGTTTTTTGGAGCGTTGGGATTCCTCAAGCTTCGAGGTAAGCGCTTTCTCATCTATTATCTCAACGGTTCCCCGCTTTATAACCTGTAGTGATTCATTTATGTTCATTCAGCTTCCTTCATGCTAAGACCGATCTTGCGTGTTTCGTTGTCTATCTTTGCGATCTTGGCTTTTATCTTATCTCCGACCTTATACTTTTCTTCCAGATTGCTGGCAGGTTCTTCTGAGAGTTCGGAGATATGTATAAGCCCTTCGAGGTCTTTGTCAAATTCAACAAAGATGCCAAAGTTAGCTATCTTTGTAATTGTTCCACTAACCGGTGTGTTTACAGGATATTTTTCTATATATTTAGACCATGGGTCTTCTGTCATCTGCTTAAAGCCTATTGCTATCTTCATATTCTCCTGGTCTACTGACAGCACCATAGCCTCTATCTTTTGGCCCTTCTTCAACACCTCTGAAGGATGTGATAGTTTTCTTGTCCACGATATATCTGATATATGGATTAAACCATCTATATTCTCATCGAGTTCAACAAAGGCACCATAATCTGTAAGGTTCTTTATCTTACCCTTTATCTTTGAACCGACAGGATACTTTACAGGGGCCTCAAGCCATGGGTTTTGCTCCAGCTGCTTTAGGCCTAATGATATCTTTTGATTATCCTTGTCAATAGATAGGACTACCGCCTCAACAGTATCTCCTATGGCAAGGACCTCTGAAGGGTGGCTTATCCTCTTGGTCCAGGAGATCTCAGATATATGTATCAACCCTTCGATACCTTTCTCAAGTTCAATAAATGCCCCATATGGCACAATGTTTACAACCTTGCCCTTAAGTTTAGAGCCTACGGGATACTTGGAGCCTACATCCTCCCACGGGTTCGGAGTCTGCTGTTTCAAGCCTAATGAGACCTTCATATTGTTACGGTCAAAGTCCAATATCATAACCTCTATCTCATCTCCTACAGCAAGAACTTCTGAAGGATGGCTGATTCTTCCCCAGCTCATATCTGTTATATGGAGAAGCCCATCTAAGCCTCCTAGGTTGATAAACGCGCCGAAGTCTGTTATATTCTTTACAGTACCTTTCCTTGTCTCACCAACCTTAAGCTCAGCCAATAGCTCCTGTTTCTGCTGATCTTGCTCCTGCGACAGGACCTCTTTCCTTGAAACAACGATATTTCTACGTGGCTTGTTTATCTTTATTATCTTATAGTCGAATTCTTTCCTGACTAAGCTGTTTAAATCTATCGGGCCTTTAAGAGTAGACTGGCTTGCTGGTAAAAAGGCCTCAACTCCTATATCGACCATAAGCCCACCCTTTACCTTGCGCGTAGCCTTTCCTTTTATAACATCGCCTTCGTTGTAATTGTTTATAATCCTTTCCCAGCCTATTATCTTCTGGGCCTTTTTCTTTGAAAGGACTACCATGCCATTCTCATCTTCTCTGGACTCAAGCAGAACCTCTACCTCTTCTCCTATTTTGATATTATCAGGGCCGTCAAACTCATCAACTGCTATAAGCCCTTCTGACTTATACCCTATGTCGATAATAACATCTTTTCCGCTTATGCCTATTATCTTGCCCTTTATTATCTCTCCTTCTTTGAGTTCTTTAATGCTTGCGTAGTATGCTTCTTCAAAACTGCTCTTCTGTTGCTCCTGATCACCTCCTTCTGGATTCTCTGTTTCCTTTATATCATTTTCTAGCATTTTCTTTAGTTCTCCTCTCTATGTGATATTTTTTATTTTTTAAGCCGTTTTACTACTCGTTCGACTATCTCTTGAGGTGTTGACGCACCGCTAACAATACCGACAGAGCGCTTACCTCTAAACCATATATGCTTTATCTCTCTATCATCCTCTATATGATAAGTCCTGGCACCTGCTTCTTTACAAATCCTACAAAGGCGTTTTGTGTTTGCGCTGTTTTTGCCGCCAACAACAAGAATTACATCTACCTTTTTTGCAAGAAGCCCTGCCTCGCTCTGTCTCTGCGTAACATCATTGCATATTGTGTCAAAGACCCTGTATTCATGGCTGTTTTCCTGTAACACAGAAGATACTATCTTAAAAAATTCAGCGTGTGATAATGTTGTCTGTGCAACTACTGCTATTTTTTTTCTTCTCTTTATTTCAGGCTTCTTTAGGTCCAAAATCTTTGCTGCTATTACACAAGAACCTTTTGCCGCTTCTGCCAAGGCTTTTACTTCAGGGTGGTTATTTTCTCCTGCTATGACAATAAAGTACCCTTCGGCCTTGAGTGAGGTTACAATATCATGAGAACGTTTTACAAAAGGGCATGTGGCATCCACCATTCTTATGCTTAATCTTTTTGCCTCTTGTCTTATGCGTGGTGATATGCCATGAGACCTTATTACCAGGCACGAGCCCTTTGCATCTTTTATATCTGATATTACGCGAAGTCCTCTTTTAGAAAGATCTTTAACAACAGCAGGATTATGAATTATCGAACCTATGGAACAGGACTTCTTATTCTTCTTTAATATATCCTCTGCTATCTTTATAGCCCTTTTAACCCCGAAGCAGAAACCTGTGTGTTGGGCCTTAACTATTCTTAGTTGCCTCTTTTGCAAGTTGAGAGATCTCCCGCATGATTCTTTCTGTGAATTCCTGATATGCCTGTTTTCTGTTGCTCTTATCAAAATCCTTAGGCGCATAGAACGCCTTACCAATCCTGACCCTTACCTTAAAAAGGCGTATAATAGCTGACTTTGGCGGCAATGCCCGTCTGCTTCCTTCTATATATACAGGAAATACCGGGGCATTGCTGGCAAATGCAAAGACCGCAACCCCACCTTTACCAGCGCCCATATTTCCATCGAGGCTCCTTCTGCCTTCCGGAAAGAGAGCGAGGCCTCTGCCTCTTTGAAGTACCTTAACCCCTTCTTTTAAGGCAGACCTGCCTATACCATTTCTGTCCAACTTTATACAGTTACAGCCCTTAAAAAATCCTTCAAAGAACTTACCTCTAAAGAGTTCTGCCTTGCTTAGAAAATGCATCTTTCTAAGAACGCTGGAGACGATAATAGGCGGGTCCAGGTGGCTACAGTGATTACTAGCCATGATAAACCTACCATATTCAGGTATATTTTCTGAACCTGATACCTCTAGTCTACATAATATTTTGGTTAAAATAAAGACTGCGTGCCTTACTATCCAGTATAACATAGCACCTACTTAATATATCCTGCAAGCTTATCTACAACCTCATCTATAGCCATATTGGTAGTATCTACATATATAGCATCTTCTGCCCGTTTTAGTGGTGCGATCTCACGGCTCATATCTTTATGGTCACGTATCTTCAAGTCTTTTGATATATCTTCATGCGATACTTCCTGTCCAGCTTCTCTAAGCTCCTTATGCCTTCTGTTAACCCTCTCTTCAAAATCTGCATCAAGATAGAACTTATACTGTGCATCAGGAAAGACCACTGTCCCTATATCTCTTCCTTCAAAAACACACCTCTTTCGTTTTGCAATCTCACGCTGTCTTTCCTTCATCTTCTCCCGCACAGCGCCTACCCTTGCTACATGCGCTACGTTATTGGTAAGTTCAGGTGTCCGTATAGATGAAGTAACATCTGCGCCATCAAGCCTCACTTGCAGATTACCTTCAGCATCATTTATAATATCAAGCTCTGTCTTCTCTGCCAATGAAGATAGCGCCCTTTCATTATTAAGGTCTACGCCTTCTCTTAGCGCTTTTAAGGTTAACGCTCTATACATAGCGCCTGTATCTATATAATGAAATGAAAGCTGCTTCGCAAGAAGCTTTGCCATTGTGCTTTTACCTGAACCGGCCGGCCCATCTATTGCTATAATGCTATCCAATGAGATCTCTCTTCTTCTTTGCGCTTATCAGGGCCTTGGTTAACTTAAGCTTCTTACTGGACCTTACGCCTGACTCGAGTAAAGAAAGTTCCTTTTTAAACTTTAAGATGGATTCCAGGATGGACCTTTTATTTTGCATGAATATATCAGACCACATATTTGGATTACTCTTTGCTATCCTAGTAGTATCCTTAAACCCGCTGCCTGTTAATCTTAATTCTTTATTCAAAACACTGTTACAAAGGGCATAAGATAAGATATGAGGCAGATGGCTTATATTCGAAACAGCCTTATCATGCGAGGCTGGAGACATAACTTCTACTCTTGCTCCGAGTGCTTTCCAAAACTTCTTTATCTTTTCTAGGGCATTCTTGTTTGTCTTCTTAGCAGGCGTTATTATACATACGCTATCTTTAAAAAGGTCCTTCTCGGCATGAAGCACACCTGACTGTTCAGAACCAGCTAATGGATGAGTCCCTACAAAGAAAAGACCTCTTTTCACAACTCTGTTCGCAAAACTCACAACCTTCTCTTTTGTGCTATTTACATCTATGATGATAGCGCCTTTATCTGCATATCTTGTGACTTCTTTTATCTTGGGCATAACTTTATCAACAGCGGTTGCTATTATGATTAAGTCCGCGCCGCAAACACCTTTCTTTAGGTCTAATAACCCCTTATCAATGGCTTTTTTTCGTAGGGCCTTTCTGATAGAGACGGCTCGTCTTCCTACGCCGATAACTTCACGCGCCAGCTTTCTCTTTTTCACAGCCAGTCCTATCGAGCCTCCGATAAGTCCTACTCCTACTATTGTGATTTTTTTAAACATCTCGTCCTACTGCTTTCGCTACTTTTTTCACTTCCTGCATCATCTTTACAAAGTTAGATGGCATAAGAGACTGCGAACCGTCTGAAAGCGCCTCCTCTGGATTAGTATGCACCTCTACCATAAGCCCGTCACAACCACAGGCAACAGCTGCCTTTGCCACAGGCCCAACAAGGCCCCATTTTCCGGTCGCATGGCTTGGATCAGCAATAATAGGTAGATGGCTTAAGCGCTTTACAACAGGAATAGCACTTACATCCATTGTGAACCTTGTCGCCTCTTCAAAAGTCCTTATACCACGTTCGCATAATACTACATTAAAATTGCCGTTTACCAGAATATACTCTGCTGACATAAGCCACTCTTTGATAGTTGACATCATGCCTCTTTTAAGAAGGACCGGTTTTTTAGAAAGCCCTACTTCTTTTAAGAGATTAAAGTTCTGCATATTTCTCGCACCTATCTGTATCATGTCAGCATATTTTTCAACACTATCAATATCTCTGACATCCATAAGCTCTGTTACAATAGGAAGGCCTGCTTCTTTTCCGGCTTGATGTAAGTACTTCAAGCCTTCTTCACCAAGCCCCTGGAATGCGTATGGAGATGTTCTCGGTTTAAAAGCACCTCCCCGTAGCATAGCAGCGCCTCCTTTTTTTGCCTGCTTTGCTATCTTTAGCAAAGAGTCAAAGTTCTCAACAGAGCAGGGCCCTGCTATGACAGCTATTTTTTTCCCGCCTATCTTTACTCCGCCTACAGAGACTATTGTTTTATCAGACTTAAATTCACGCGAGACCAATTTATAAGGAGCAAGAACAGGCATAACCTTTTCAACGCCAGGAAACACCTCTAAAGGCTGCACCCTTAAGATATCCTCTTCACCGATTACACCTATGATAGTACGCTCTATGCCTTTGGATATCATAGGCTTTAAGCCCAGCTTTTTTACTTTATCTACTATATGTTTTAACTGCTTTTCAGTGGCATCACGTCGTAGGACTATAATCATGACTTTGCTCCTATGATTTCCTTGAGGGTACTGATAAAGCGTCTATTCTCTTGCATGGTTCCTGCGTTTACTCGTGCCCATTTATCGAGTCCGTATACTTTCATAGAGCGAACTATCACGCCGTAGGGCAAGAGTTTTTTAAAGATTGCCGCTCCCTTAATGCCCTTGTATGAAACCAAACACCCGCCATGAAGCTTCTTACCTGACTGGTTCCTTGCAGTTCTGCTTTTACACTTTCCTATACTGCAAGAAAAGAGTATAAAGTTTGCAGGAGTCTCAATCACATCGCACCCTAAGCTTTTTAGATTCTTTGCAAGAAACCTCATACCCTGCCTGATAAGTCTTCTACTCCTTAAAAGGTGCGGTTTATCGCTGAGTGCGGCCTCTGCTGCTACCTGTGCCAGCAGATTCACATTAAAAGGCTGACGAGTTCTCTCCATAAAGCTGATAATGCGGCTGCTCGCTATACAATACCCTATTCTTAACCCAGCTAAACCATATGCTTTGGAGAAGGTCCTAAGCACAATGATGTTTTTCTTGTTTATATAGCTAGCTGGATTTGAATAATCCCTTATATCAATAAGCTCACGGTATGCCTCATCAAATACGACTATTATATCCTTTGGGCATTTTCTTAAAAAATAGTTAAGCTCTTTTTTCTTAAAGTAAGCGCCTGTTGGATTATCAGGATTTCCTAAGAATATAAGCTTTGTTTTCTTACTTATAGCTGCTACTATCTTATCAATATTATAGTTAAACCCAGAACAAGACTCATCCAATGGAATTATCTTCAGCCCAGCACCTCTTGTCTTAACAATAATCTTATACTCCAGGAAAGAGGGTTTTGATATTATAGCCTCCTGGCTTTCCTCTAAAAAGGTCTTTGCTATAATATCTATTATCTCATCAGAGCCGTTGCCAAAGAGTATATTTGAAGTCTTTAGCCGTAGTTTAGACGCAAGCTTCTTCTTAAGATAGAAGCAGCCTCCATCAGGATAACGGTTTATTTCCTTAATCGCTCCAGCAACAGCCTTCATCGCCTTAGGAGAAGGGCCTATAGGGTTTTCATTGGATGCAAGCTTTATTATGTTAGACTCCCTTATCCTGAGCTCTCTCGCTAACTCAGAAATAGGTTTGCCAGGTTCATACGGCTTTAGGCCTCTTATTGTCTTTCTTGCTAACATACCTTGTTCTCGTGTTGGGGACACTTTACTTTACACTAAGTCTGGGGACAGTTTACTTACTACTTGCATGGGGACACTTCACTTACTTTACTATGTATTAAACCAATGTGAAGTGTCCCCAGTGTTAGATTGTAAACTGTCCCCATGCTCATGTAAAGTGTCCCCAGTTATTTATTATGCTGCTGGGTAGGAGCCCAGCACCTTCATGAATTTGCAATGTTTCTCAAGCTGACTTAGTGCACGCCTGATTCTTTTATCCTTTATATGCCCTTCCATATCCACATAAAAGTAATATTTCCAGGCCTTTTTCTTAGAAGGACGGGATTCTATCTTTGTAAGGTTTATCTTCACACGCTTGAATGGCGTAAGTACATCATGAAGAGCACCTGCTTTGTCTTTCATAGAGAATACGATAGAAGTCTTATCTTTCTTTGTCTGCTCTGCCTCATGTTTACCTATTATAAGGAATCGCGTAATGTTATGGGATGAATCCTCAATAGAACGAGCCACCACTTTCAAACCATACTTCTCTGCCGCTAGTTCACTGGCAATGGCCGCACTTCCCTTTCGGACCGTATAAAGCCACGCTGCTTCAGTGGTGCTTTTAGCCGGTATTAACTTGGCAAGCGGTAAATTTCTTTCAAGCCACTTGCGGCATTGTGCCAAAACCTGCTGATGAGAATAGACTCGTTTTATAGAAGATATTTTGCTGCTTTTGCTTAATAGGCTATGCCTTATGGGCAGGTAGCCTTCAGAGCAGATCTTTAGGTCAGAATCTATGAACATATCGAGTGTATGGTTCACAGCCCCTTCAGTTGAGTTTTCTATAGGCACTACACCATAATTTGCCCTGCCTCGTTCTACTTCAGTGAAGACATCTGTTATGCTGTCACATTCAAGATAATCCAAGGATTTGCCAAATTTCTTAAGAGCTGCTATATGTGTAAAGGTTGCCTCTGGCCCTAAATAAGCAATCTTCAATGTTGTCTGAAGAGCTAAAGAACCGGACATAATCTCTCTATATACTGCCTGAATAGTCTTATCAAGCATAGGGCCTTTATTGGCCTTTGAAACTTTCTTGTAAACTTCTGTTTCACGCACAGGTGAAAATGTCGGTTTAGCGCTTTTTGTCTTCGCTTTGCCTACATCCAATGTCACACTTGCGCGTTCATTTAAAAGGCGCAATATATTACTGTCAATCCTGTCTATCTTCTTTCGTAGGTTCTTTATCTTTTTCATTTTCCTCACCTCCGGTATCTGTTGAGGCGTGATCCTTATTAGATTCTATTAAATTATTCCCTTCTTTATTCTGAAACTCAAGATCAGCTTCTTTAAACTCAGCTAGCGCTGGAAGCTCTTCAAGCGAGTTCAACCCAAAATATTGTAAAAAGAGATTTGTGGTACCATAAAGAAACGGCCTTCCAATAACCTCTTTCCTGCCTGTTATCCTTACCAACCCTTTTTGCACAAGGTTACCTATTACACCATCTACACTTACCCCTCTTATAAATTCTATATCTGCCTTTGCTACCGGCTGCCTGTATGCTATTATAGCTACCGTTTCAAGGCTTGGGGCTGTAAGATAGTCGCTCTGTTTTATATTATATAGTTTTTTGAGCCAGCGTCCATAAGCAGCACTAGTCGCAAATTGAAATCCGCCTGCCACTTCTGTTATCTCAAAACTTCTCTCACTTCTTTTATACTCATCGCTCAACTCATTTACCAGTTTACGTATTACTCTTGTATCAACATCCCCTATGATATCTTTTATCTGGCGCACAGAGAGCGGCTTATCACTTGCAAACACAAGAGCTTCAATTATTCTTTTGAGCGATTCATTATCAAGGCTCTCGGTCTTACTCGGGGTTTCCTTCGGTTGTTCGCTCTGCTGGTTCTGTTCTTTCTGACTCTGTTTCTCTGTCAGCTGGTCCTTCACTTTGTTCTCCTCTTGCATCTTCTCCCTCTTTTATTTTTGGTGGTGTGATCCTCTGTGTATTCTTCTCTATCTTTATATCTCCAAATACCTTATCCTGCCTTATCAATATCTCCTTCATTCTTATCAGTTCCAGGAGCGCAAGAAATGTTGCGATTATCTCCATCTTGCTCTTTGCTCTTTTGAATAACTCCAGGAAATATACGGTAGGCCTCTTTACCAGGAGATGAAATATCTCATGTATCTTCTCTGATACAGTAGACTCATCCTTAACAACTTCATAAAACGCATTTCTGGGGACCTCCTTAAGAACCTTTGAAAAGGCTGATAAGAGGTCAAATATATTTGCCTCAAAATAGAGCTCATCCTCTGAGAATTCACTCGTATCAATATCTTCTTTTGCCGCAGGACGTGCAAATACTTCCTTCCTATGCGCTTCCTTCTCCTTGAGCCTCTCTGCTGCCTCCTTGAATTTCTTATACTCTAATAGCTTCTTTACCAGCTCATCTCTCGGATCCTGCTCTTCCTCCTCTTCGCCTTCAGACTCCTCAGGAGGAAGGAGCATCTTACTCTTTATATGCATAAGCGTAGCTGCCATAACCAGAAATTCACCTGCAATCTCAAGGTCGAGCATCTTCATCAACTCAAGGTATTGCAGGTACTGGTCTGTTATGGTAGATATGGGTATTTCCTCTATATTCAGTTCGCTCTTTTTAATAAGATACAGGAGGAGGTCTAAAGGCCCCTCGAATATCTCTAATTTTACTTTGTATGACATATTATCTCATCTTCATCGCCTTATATACTTCAGCGATGGTCTCTGATGTAACTGAAGAGGCTTTCTTAGCGCCCTCTTTTAGAATCTTCTCTATATAACCCTTATCTTTTAATAAACTGTTTCTTTTCTTAGTATACGGCTTCAGGTACTCTATCAATACCTCTGCAAAGCGCTTTTTGCAGTCTGTACAACCCAGTTTTGCATTCCTGCACCAATCTTCTACGTCTTTTTGCATATCAGGCTTGAATATCTTATAATAACTGAATACATTGCATATATCTGGGTGGCCCTTATCAGTAAGTTTTATCCTCTCGGGGTCTGTAATCATAGAAGCTATTCTTTTCCGGATAATATCCTCTGAGTCGCCCAATGCTATGAAATTATTATAACTCTTGCTCATCTTGCGGTTATCAATGCCGAGTAGCTTCGGTACTTCTGTCAATAAGGCTTCTGGCTCAGGGAAGACATCCTTATACATACTATTAAATCTGCGTGCTATCTCACGAGTCAGCTCAAGATGCGGCATCTGATCTACTCCTATAGGCACGACTGATGCCTTATATATTAGTATGTCTGCTGCCTGAAGCACAGGATAGCCCAAAAAACCGTACGTAGTAAGGTCTCTTGATCTTACTTCCCTCAGCTGTCCCTTGTATGTCGGGCATCTTTCAAGCCACGGAAGAGGCACCATGTCTGATAATATTGCAAAAAGCTCAAGGTGCTCTTTTACTTCTGACTGTACAAATATAACAGACTTTTTCTCATCAACGCCGCAGGCTATCCAGTCTGCTACCATCTCTATATAATACTTTCTTATTGATGAAGGATCTCCATACTCGCTCATAAGCGCATGCCAGTCTGCAACCATATAGAAACATTCGTACTTCTCCTGCAACTTACTCCAGTTGGTCAATGCGCCCAAGAGGTGCCCAAGGTGCATAGGCCCTGTTGGCCTCATTCCGCTCAGCAGTTTCTTCATAGTCTACGTGCTATCCTTTCTATGGTAAAGCACTGGATGACGTCGCCTGCCTTTATATCCTTGAAATTCTCAAGCCCTATACCACACTCATATCCTTCTGCTACTTCCTTTACATCATCCTTAAACCGCTTCAATGATGAGACTCTTCCTTTATATACTTCTTCGCCATCTCTTATCAGGCGACACTCCATATTACGTACTACTTTACCCTTCTGCACAGTAGAACCAGCTATTATACCTGCCTTTGATAGCTTCAATACCTGCTTTATCAGAACCTTTGCTGCAAATACCTCTTTTAAGTCCGGCTCAAGAAGGCCTTCCATAGCTGCTCTTACATCAGATACCGCCTCATAGATTATATTGTAGAGCCTTGTATCCACATGCTCTTTTTTGGCTGCTGCATCAGCTTCAGGGGTTTTTCTTACATGAAAACCTATAACAATAGCATTTGATGCAGCTGCAAGTAGTATATCAGATTCATTAATCTCACCTATACCTTTATGGATTACATTTAAGGTTATATTCTTGCTGGTTATCTTAGAGAGTGAATCTGTTATAGCTTCCAAGGAGCCGCGTACATCTGCCTTTAATATAACCTTTAGCTCTTGCAGCTTACCCTTTTGCACTTCTGAATAGATCTCTTCAAGAGTTATCGGGCGTGCTGTAGGCAGTGCTTCCTCATCCTTAATCTTTCGTAGCCGCACATCGCATATCTCTTTGGCTTTCTTCTCATCGGAAACTGCTATAAAAGTATCACCTGCCTGAGGTATACCATTTAAGCCAAGTATCTCAACAGGCTTAGATGGCGGCGCCTCCTTTACCCTATGTATATGATCGTCTATTAGAGCACGTACCTTTCCATAATGAGCTCCTGCAATAACTATATCTCCCTGGAGAAGTGTACCGTTCTGAACCAGGACAGTGGCTACCGGGCCACCCCCTTTTGACACATGTGCTTCTACAACAATTCCCTTTGCCGGCCTTTTAGGGTTTGCCTTAAGTTCAAGCATCTCTGACTCAAGTAGTATCATCTCTAAGAGTTTATCTATGCCTTCGCCTGTTTTAGCTGATACATTGACAGTAATAGTCGTTCCTCCCCAGTCCTCTGCCATAAGGTCTATTTCAGAAAGCTGTTTTTTCACGCGGTCTATATCCACATTCTGCTTATCTATCTTATTAATAGCAATGAGGATTGGAACATCTGCTGCCCTTGCATGATCTATAGCCTCAACAGTCTGTGGCATTATGCCATCATCAGCCGCAACTACTAATACAACTAAATCAGTCGCATTCGCGCCCCTTGCCCTCATCGCAGTAAATGCCTCATGGCCTGGTGTATCCAAAAACGTGATACTCCCCTTTGCAGCAGATACCTCGTAAGCACCTATATGCTGGGTAATGCCTCCTGTCTCCTGGTCTGTAACCTTACTCTTTCTTATATGATCAAGAAGCGATGTCTTTCCATGATCTACATGGCCCATGAATGTAACAACCGGTGGCCTGTGAGAAAGATCTTCTTTCTTGTCATCTTCTTCATGTACTGCTACCGCTTCTTCCTCAATTGTAGGAAGCCGTTGGAGGTTATAATCGAATTCTTTAGCAACAGCTGCTGCCTCTTTTTCAGCTATCAGCTGGTTTATGGTAGCAAATATATTCATTCCCATCAGTGTCTTTATTACAAGGCTCGGCCCCACAGAGATCTTGTCTGCGAGGTCTTTTACTGAAATAGGAAGTTTTACCTGAATAGTCTTTTGAGGCTTGGACTCCTCTGGAGTTATCTTTTTTTCTGCTCCCTCTAAAGATTCCTGGGGCTTTGTAGGCTGAAGTATATCTTCTGTTGTGGACTTTACTGCCGTCTTCCCTTCTTTTGCCTTTGAAACTTTTTCTTTGATTTTCTTAGTGGCCTTGGCAGGTGTTTTTTTTGCTTTCTCTTTAGGTTGTGTTCTCTTTGCTGGGAGTCCTTTTGCTGGTTTCTTCTCTTTTGTTGCTGCCGCAGCCTTCTTCTTTACAACCTTCTCTTTTACGGGTTTCTCTTTCGCAGCTATTCTTTTTATCTCATCTATATCAAGCGATGGCTTCTTTTTAACGAGCATCTTGAGAACCTTGTCAAGATCCTTCTGGGGTATCGGGCTCTGGGCAGACTTAGCAGGTATGCCAAGTTTTACAACCTGGACCAATAGCATCTTTGGTGCGATCTTTGCCTTTTTTGCAAGTTCAGATATTTTCACTTAAGATCTCCCCTTCTTATTCACTCAGTTCTTTAGCAGCATTATATATCTTCTCAGCTGTCTTTTTGCCAATCCCTTTTATTTCCAGTAAATCTTTTAACTTCACTTTTGCTATATCCTCTACTTCATTAAAACCCGCTCCTTTAAGCGTTTCAAGGACTTTCTTACCTACCCCAGGCAGTTCAGATATAGGAAATGCGCCCTGTTCTTCTTCAGCTTCTTCTGTCTTTCCTTCTGCCTCAGACTTACTCTTTACATTAAGTTCATAGCCAACCAGTTTTGAGGCAAGTTTTATATTCTGTCCTCTCCTGCCTATAGCAAGAGACAACTGATCATCATTTACAATTATATCCGCTGTTTGATTCTCTTTGTCTACAGTTATCTTCATAGTCTCAGCTGGTGAGAGTGCTCCTTTGATATACTCTGTTATATCATCATTGTAGCGGACAATATCTATCTTCTCACCCTGTAATTCATTTACAATATTCTTTACCCTTTGACCTCTCATCCCTACACACGCACCAACAGAATCTATCTTACCATCCTTTGACGTCACCGCTATTTTGGTGCGTTCTCCCGGCTCCCGTGAAATAGCCTTTATCTCAACAATGCCATCGCCTATCTCAGGAACCTCAAGCTCAAAGAGTTTTTTAATCATGCCCTCGTTTTTACGCGAAAGAAGTATATGTGACCCTTTAGAAGTTCTTTCAACATTAATTACATATGCCTTTATGCGCTCACCCTGTTTATAACGTTCTCGCGGTAAGAGCTCTGTTTTCGGCAGTACAGCCTCTGCCCTGCCCAGGTCTACAATTATATTGCCCTTCTCAAACCTATGAACACCACCGGTGACAATAGACCCTTTGCGTGTATGGAACTCTTCAAATATAACGTCTCTTTCCGCCTCCCGGATCTTTTGTATAATAACCTGTTTTGCTGTCTGGGCAGCTATCCTTCCAAACTCAGGAGAGGTTATCTCCTTCTCGTTTAGAAATATCTTTATTGAGCCGGTATTTGAGTCGAATTTAGCAGTTATATTATCCTCTTCGTCTTTTGTGCCTGTTGCCTTGCGTGCTGCGCTGACCAAAGCAGACTCAACCGCTTCTATCAGAATCTCTCTCTTTATGCCTTTCTCGCGTTCGATGTATTCTAAGACTGATAGTAATTCGCCGTTCATAGTTTTGCTCCTTCTGATATCTATATCTTGCGTCTTGCTTTATTTATATTATCGTATGGTATGGAGATATTCTCATCTTCCTTATATTCAATGGTTACGTTCTCTTCATCAGCTGCTCTTGCTATGCCGCTTAAATAAGCCTTATCCTCCACAGGTTCAGCAAGCCAAAACTCTATTTCCTCTCCTAACACCTTCTCAAAGTCCTTTTTTGCTCTCAAAGGCCTGTCAAGGCCTGGGGATGAGATCTCTAAAAGGTGCTTTTCATTTATTAATGCCTTCTCTTCTATGAGGTCGCCTATCTTTCTGTTAAGAAGTGCGCATTCATCTATAGTAATACCACCTTCCTTATCTGCCAAAAGCCTTAACATGAGCCTTTTGCCTGCTCTTTTTAATGTAAGCTCGATTATCTCCGCGCCTGAGGCCTCAAGTATAGGTGCTATCTCTTTCTTAAGCTGTTCTAATCTATCTTGAAGTTCCATAGAATAAAAAAGCGGGTAAACATACGTCGACCCACTTGCGTTCTCCTTTCACAACTAAATTTGTAAAGAGATTATATTACATAAGCATCACTTTTGTCAAGCACTTTTTTAGGAACATGTTTGGGAACGTTTCTCTCGCTTTTATCCTATTAATACACAATGAGTTATAGAAATGTACTTTACACTTTTTTTGTAGACCGCATGGATAATTACTTACAGTACAGATGATTTATTGCTGCAAAAGTGTAAACTACGTTTTCGTAATACGTTATAGGCAAAAGAGTTAGGACTGAGTGAAACGTTCCCTTTAGGTAAGCGGGTGAAACCAAAAACTCCAACGAACTTCTTACCTGACTGGTTCCTCGAGCCGAAGGCGAGAGAAACGTCCCCTTTTAGGTGAGGTATTTCTTTACTGCGGAGAGTGCCTTTTGTGGTGGGAGATCTTCATTTTTGTTGGTGGCTCTTATTTTGAGTTCAAGCTTAGAATCTTTTATCTTCTTGGGGCCTATTATTACCTGCAAAGGTATGCCTATCAAGTCAGCGTCTTTAAACTTCATTCCAGGGCTTATATCTCTGTCGTCTAGCAGCGTTTCAATACCTTCCTTGCACAGGTCTTCGTAGATCTTCTCAGACGCCTTGGCTACATCCTTATCCTCTTTATTCAATGAAAGTATTATAACCTTATACGGTGCTATAGATATGGGCCAGATAATACCGTCTTTGTCATTGCTCTGCTCTATTGCTGCTGCTATAATCCTGTTTACTCCTATGCCATAACAGCCCATAATAAAGGATTTCTCCTTACCGTCAGAGTCTAAGAACTTTGCCTTCATACTATCTGAATACTTTGTGCCGAGTTTGAATACATGGCCCACTTCCATTGCCCTTTTGAGACTTATCTTTTTCTTGCACTTGGGGCATGTATCTTCATCTGTTATATATCTTACATCAGCTGTCTCTTTAACCTCAAAATCTCGCCCTGGTACAACATTGACAAAGTGCTTATCTTTTTTGTTCGCGCCAGTTACGCCGTTTGTGATTCCTAAAACCGCGTGATCTATAACAAACCTTACACCCTTAAGCCCACACGGGCCTGAAAAACCTAATGGCCCACCTGTAGCTTTCTGTATAGCATTATCGTCTGCCAAGAAAAGCTCTTTTGCTTTTAAGCAAGACTGGAGTTTCGCCTCATTTACATCATGGTCTCCTCTTACCAATACAGCTATCGGTTTCTTATCAGCTATATATATGAGAGTCTTTATCATATTTTGGGGCTTACACTTGAGTAGCTCGCTTACTTTTTCAATAGTAGTTACCCCGGGTGTATCTACCTCTTTAATAGTTGCCAGTTGCTTGTTGCTAGTTGCTTCTTGCTTCTTAAGCAATAGACACCCTGCCATAGCAAGGCTACTCTTATAGCCGCAACCATCACACATGGCTACTATATCTTCACCACTTTCAGAAAGAAGCATAAACTCAGCAGACTCGCTGCCACCCATAAAACCTGTATCTGCCTCAACAGCGATTGTATCGAGGCCACAACGCCTAAATATAGCATGATAAGTATCAAACATCTTCTTATAACTCTTATCAAGGCCCTTCTCGTCCTTATCAAAACTATAGGCATCCTTCATAATAAATTCTTTGCTTCTTACAATACCAAAACGCGGACGGGGCTCATCACGCAGTTTTGTCTGTATCTGATATACCGTCTTTGGCAGGTCTTTATATGAATGGAGTTCATTGCGTGCGATATCTGTTACGACCTCCTCATGGGTAGGGCCTATTACCATCTCCCTGCCAGTGCGGTCTTTAAACTTTACCAGCTCATCTCCCAACACATCATATCTTCCTGTCTCATGCCATAGATCAGCAGATTGGAGCGCAGGCATAAGTATCTCCTGAGCTCCTGCCTTGTCCATCTCGTCGCGCACTATTTTCTCCACGTTCTTAAGCACCTTAAGACCTAAAGGAAGATATGAATAAGCTCCAGCAGTAAGTTTTCTAATTAACCCTGCCCTTACCATAAGTTTGTGGCTTATAGCCTCAGCATCTGCAGGATTTTCTTTTAATGTCGGTATGAAAGCTTCCGAATATCTCATTTCTGTCTCAATAATTCCTTTACAGCATCTTTTGTTTTTACTTTTTTAATAATCTTACCCTTTTTAAAAATAACTCCGCCGGTTTTGCCAAATGCTATGCCGATATCGGCTTCTTTTGCCTCGCCAGGGCCATTTACTTCACAACCCATTATGGCGAGTGCTGGGAAATGCTTAGTCGATAGTCGATAGTTGTTAGTCGTTAGTTTCGTCTTAACTTGTCTCACTATCTTAACCAAGTCTACTTGACAGCGGCCACAGGTTGGGCATGATATGATATCAGGGCCAAAACGCCTTAGGCCCAGTGCCTGCAGAATATTCTTCCCAACCATCACCTCGTCTTCAGGTAAAGCTGTCAAAGAGACCCTTATAGTATCGCCAATACCTTCTGCAAGAAGTGTGCCAATACCAATTGAAGATTTTACGATGGCCTCAGTTCCTGCACCTGTAGCAGTTACGCCGAGGTGCAACGGGTACTTGCAAACCTTTGCCATCTTACGATACGCCTCAATAGTAGTCGACACATCAGATGCCTTCAATGATATCATTATATCATAGAACTTTTCTCTTTCAAGCAGCTTTAGGTACTGAGTTACACTTTTTACCATTAAACCCGCTTGAGATGTACGGCCTTTGATTCGCAGGGACCCAGAATTAGCACCAACCCTTATGGGAATCTTCTTACTTTTACAAGCCTTTACTACTTCTTTAACCTCTTTCGGCTTGTATATATTGCCTGGGTTTAGCCTTATCGCATCTGCGCCTGAGGCTATAGCCAGGAGTGCCAACTTATAATTGAAATGTATATCTGCCTCTAATGGTATTGATATTCTTTTCTTAATTCTCGATATGGCCCTGGCTGAAGCCTCATCCTTAACAGCTACCCTTATAATCTCACAGCCTATTCTTTCTAAGCTTTTAATCTGTTTTACAGTAGCTGCCACATTTTTTGTATCGGTCTTTGCCATAGACTGGACAGATATTGGCGCATTCCCACCTACGCTTTCTCTGCCTATTCTTAGCTGCCTTGAACTTCTTCTTATCATCTTAAATATTATTTCTTAAAGAAAATATTTGATATATCATTCCAGGTAACAAATAACATAAGTGCCAATAGGAGTGAAAAACCTATATATTGCACGACTTCCTGGGTCTTGACATTCAGAGGCCTTTTGCGTATTCTTTCGATACCCAAAAACAGGATATGCCCTCCATCAAGTACGGGTATGGGAAGCAGGTTAAATATTGCAAGTGCAAGATTTATAAGAGCAACAAAATATAAAAGATACAAGAATCCTACATCTACGGCTTTTGCCAGGTCGCGTACTATACGCACGGGGCCAGAGAGTGTATCCTTAGCAGCAACTTTGCCTGTAACAATATACCAGAGCACCCTGTATGTTAATAAGGAATAG
The DNA here is from genome assembly GCA_013202935.1 of Candidatus Omnitrophota bacterium. Taxonomy (GTDB): domain Bacteria; phylum Omnitrophota; class Gorgyraeia; order JABMRG01; family JABMRG01; genus JABMRG01. The sequence continues at coordinate 3,386 of JABMRG010000135.1, read as the reverse complement.
TTAAGGGTCTGACGAAATCCGGTCTTAAGGCATATTAAAGGATTAGCCTTTAATAATGTAACATCGCCATAATAACCTACCCCCAGCATTCCTCTTTTGCTGGTTCTGCCAAACATACCCTCCGACTCTAAAACCTCCGGCACTATAGTAACAATCTTGACTTTGCCATCCCTATCAATCTCCAACCTGAGTGGCTTAGAGCCTATGTTTGCCGAAACTATATTCTGCATCTGATGCCAGTAATCTATCTTCTTCTCATCTATGGATAATATATTATCACCTGTCTTTAAGCCCGCTTCATAGGCAGGCGACTCTGGAACCACATAACCTATGCGCGGAGTAAATACTATGAAAGAGAAGAGGATAAGCGCAAAGATATAATTTAACGCAGCTCCTGAAAAGAGCACCCAGAAACGTTTCCCTGGGGGCTTTGCATAAAACTCATACGGTTTACCCTCATGTTTATCAGAGGGTTCCTCACCTGCCATCTTTACATATCCACCAAGCGGTACAGCGCTTATTGCATATTCTGTATCACCTTTTCTCTTTGACCATAATATCTTGCCAAAGCCTAAAGAGAACCTCTCTACCCTAATACCCATACGGCGCGCTACTATAAAATGTCCAAGCTCATGCACTAGTATAACTATACTAAAAACAACGACAACGACAATAGCTGTCAGCATAATCTATGAGTCTCCTCTCTTGCCCATCTATCTGCCTGCATTATATCACCTAATGATGGTTTTTCCACACAATGATGTGTACCGAGCACTTTTTCTATTAGTTTAGGTATCTTCAGGAAGTCTATTTTCTTATCAAGGAACGCCTTGACAGCTATCTCATCTGCGGCATTTAAGACAGCGGGATATGTCCCAGCTAATCTTGCTGCCACTATTGCCAAAGAGAGGCACGGGTATTTGCCAAAATCCGGGTATGAAAAGTTTAGGCTCTTTACCTTAGCAAAATCTACCATAGGAAGGGCGGTATTTTCTCTTTCAGGATAGGTAAGCGCATACTGTATGGGCACTCTCATATCAGTTACGCCAAGCTGAGCTATAATAGCACCATCTATAAATTCTACCATCGAGTGTATAATAGCTTCCGGATGGATTAAAACCTTTATCTTATCTACACCTATCTTAAAAAGATGCTGCGCTTCTATTATCTCCAGCCCCTTATTCATAAGGGTTGCTGAATCTACTGTTATCTTTTTGCCCATCCTCCATTTAGGGTGCTTCAACACGTCCCTTACCTTCAATGACTTAAATCTTTTTCTTGGAGTAGAAAAGAGTGCGCCTCCGCTTCCGGTTAGGAATATTCTGTTTATCTTTGATGTTTTTTCGTTAGATATGCATTGAAATATTGCGCTATGTTCACTATCTATAGGTATAATAGATGCGTTAAACCGCTTGGCCTTTTTAATTATTATATCACCAGCCACAACTAAGGACTCTTTATTAGCCAGGCATATATGCTTACCTGCCTTAATGGCTGCTAAGAGCGGGCCTATAGCGCATGCGCCTGATATAGCAATAACAACAATGTCTATTGCTCTTGATGATGCTATCTGTTCTAAGCCATCCGGCCCTGAAAATAGCTTAAGCTTTCTCCTGCCTGGGTTTTTCTTAAACTCCTTTGACTTAGCATGGTCTACAACAGTCACAAGGGATGGTTTAAATTTTCTGACCTGACTTTCAAGCAGCTGTGTATTCGAATAGGAGGAGAGTGCGGCAACTTCAAACTTATCTGGATGTGATTCTATTACCTTGAGGGTATTTATACCTATAGAACCTGTTGAACCCAATATGGCGACTCTCTTCATGGTATAAGCCTTAAGTAGAAGTAAAAGATTGGTGTTGTAAATAAAAGGCTGTCTATAAGGTCGAGTATTCCGCCTAAGCCCGGAAATAGTGAGCTTGAATCCTTCACCTGACAGTCCCTCTTTATAAGAGACTCCGATAGGTCACCTACCTGGCTCAATGTGCTTAGGATAATACCTATTATGACGATATGGGCTATACCAATCGGAGGAAGAAGCCCTCTAAAAAGAATTGCTGCCGTAAGGCTCACCAGAAATCCACCTATGGTTCCTTCGACCGACTTCTTGGGGCTGATCCTGGGTATAAGTTGATGCTTGCCAATCGCTGTGCCAATAAAATATGCTGCCATATCCCCTAATTTCGTTACAAGTAGAAGATAGAGTATCAAAAATTTTCCATTTGAACCTAAGGGTGGCATAATCCTCAGCTTTATCATAAACGAGAAGAACCAGCTTATATAGAATATACCAAATATAGTAGTAGCAATACCTGCTAAGGCCTGCTCGGTCTTACGCCTTGTAAATTGCAATAAGAATACAGCAAGACAGACCGCAGTAATAAGTAAAAATTCAAGTTCAGCGGTAGGTTTAAATTGAAAGTATATTGTTATGGGTATAAGGCAGCCGATTATAATACCAAAATACCTATAGACCTCTATGCCTTTCTTTATAGCCATATTGAAAAACTCATAAAGCCCAAGCCCTACTAGAATAACTACAGCTGCTGCAAGAAACCAATCAGGCAATACAAATATAACAAGCCATAGAAATATTATCCATCCGATTGAACTCAATATTCTGTGTCTTAACATAATCTCGCGCCAAAGCGCCTTTCGCGCTGGGTATACTCCTCAATACAATTTTGCAGGTCCTGAACCCTAAAATCAGGCCATAATGTCTTGGTTACTACTATCTCTGCATAAGATATCTGCCAGAGAAGAAAGTTACTTATCCTTAACTCCCCGCTTGTCCTTATTAGCAGGTCAACCTCCGGAAGGCCATTTGTGTATAAATATCTTTCTATTGTATCCTCCTGGATCTCATCCGGGTTAAGCCTTCCTTCTTTTATCTCTGAACCGATTTTTCGCGTGGCATCAACTATCTCGGACCTTCCCCCGTAATTTAAAGCAAGCGTAAGAGTCATCTTCGTATTTTTGGATGTCTTCTTAATAACATCAAAGAGTCTCGTCCTTACCTTTGGGGGAAGTTCGTCCAATCTCCCTATGGCATTTAGCCTGATATTATTCTTCTGCAGTTTTTTATACTTTCCTTCAAGATAATTAAAAAGAAGCCCCATCAGGCCTTCAACCTCTTTAGCAGAACGCTTCCAATTTTCTGTGGAGAAACTATAAAGGGTAAGGGCTTCAATCCCTATCCTTGCGCATGCCTCTGTAATTCGGTCGACTGTTTTTGCACCTGCGCGGTGGCCTAATAACTTGGGCAGGTGTCTCTTTTTTGCCCAGCGTCCGTTACCATCCATTATTATTGCTATATGTTTAGGCAGGTTTTGTCTATCAATCATATTTTGTTTTGGTGAAAAGGGTTATGGTGAAGATTCTTCTTT
>JABMRG010000134.1 GCA_013202935.1 Candidatus Omnitrophota bacterium | reverse complement strand
GGTTTTAAGGGATCCAAGAAATCCACGCCCTTCGCAGCGCAGATTGCAGCTACAACAGCCGCTAAGAAAGCTAAAGACTTTGGCATGCAGAAGGTGGATATATGCGTAAAAGGCCCTGGATCTGGGAGGGAGTCAGCTATAAGGGCTATTCAGGCAGCAGGTTTACAGGTTAACTCAATTGCAGATAAGACACCTATACCCCACAATGGATGCAGGCCACCTAAGAGAAGAAGGGTTTAGTAGAGACAGGAGTAGAGATGGCAAGAATGATTCAAGCAGTATGCAGATTATGTAGAAGAGAAGGAGTAAAATTATTCTTAAAAGGAGATCGTTGTGTAAGTGAAAAGTGCGCCTTTGATAAGAGAGGTTATAATCCTGGGCAGCATGGCCAGGGGAGACAGCGCAAACTCTCAGACTATGGTATGCAGTTACGCGAGAAACAGAAGGTAAAGAGAATTTATGGTATACTTGAAAAACAGTTCAGAACCTATTTTGCTAAGGCTGAACAGCGTAAAGGGGTTACAGGCGAGAACCTACTGCAGATTCTTGAGAGACGACTTGATAATGTAGTCTTTAAATCATGTTTTGTATCATCAAGATCCCATGGGCGCCAGATGGTAAAACATGGACTTATTACTGTTAATGATGAGAAGGTAGACATTCCGTCATATCTTGTTGAGAAAGATGATGTAATTAAAGTACATGCAAAAGATGCTAACTTAAAGAGAATAGCAGGGGATTTAAAGGCCAATAAGGATCGCGGTATACCTGAGTGGATTAGTCTTGATGAGACTGGGCTTGCTGCTACAATATTAAGGTTGCCGGAGAGAGACGACGTAGGATTTCCTGTGCAGGAACAGCTTATAATCGAGTTGTATTCCAAGTAAAAATATAAGGGGTGATATAATGGGTATAGCCTGGAGAAATTTTGAAATGCCAAAGGTATTGAAGCCTAATGATGATACACTTACAGATACCTATGGCGAGTTTATTGCAGAACCTTTTGAAAGGGGTTATGGTATGACCCTCGGAAATTCTATGCGCAGGGTGCTGCTCTCGACAGTAGAGGGCACAGCAGTTACCAACATAAAGATCGAGGGGGTTGAGCATGAGTTTGCATCTATCCCCGGGGTAGTTGAGGATGTGACCCAGATTATATTGAATATCAAAAGGTTGGTAATAAGAAGCCATACCAGCACACCAAAGCCTATATTTATCAAGGCGCAGCGTAAAGGCAAGGTGACAGCTAAAGATATTATAGCTGATGAAACATTGGATATAATAAATCCCGATCTTCTTATAGCTACCCTGACAAAGAGCACAAAGCTTAATATAGAGATGGAGATAGGCCGCGGTAGAGGGTATGTGCCAGCTGAAAGAAACAAGAAAGAGAGCCAGACGATAGGTATTATTCCTATTGACTCACTCTTCTCACCTGTCACAAAGGTCAATTTTCTGGTTACTGATACCCGCGTAGGCCAGATTACAGACTATGATAAGCTTATACTGCAGATCTGGACAAACGGAGCTGTCACTCCCAAGGAAGCGCTTCTTTATGCATCAAATGTACTTCAGCGCCATCTTGATATATTTGTCAATTTTGGAAAATTGCCAGAGGATCTTGAGTTAGTGGAAGAACCGGAAGAAGATACAGAGATGATCGAGAAGCTTAAGATGCCTGTCTCTGAACTTGAGCTTTCTGTAAGAAGTGCAAATTGCCTTGAAAAGGCAAAGATAAAGACGCTTGGCGAACTTGTTAAAAAGGGTGAAAGCGAAATGCTCAAATATAGAAACTTTGGTAAAAAGTCTCTAACAGAGATTATAAGCGTATTGGAAGGTATGGGCATATCCTTAGGCATGAAGATAAAGAAAGATTAATATGAGACATAAGAGATTAAACAAAAGATTCGGAAGGAATAACGCACAGAGAAAGCAGCTGATCAATTCTCTCATTAGAGGATTATTCCTATCATATAGAATAAAGACTACCGTAGACAAGGCGAGAGAGGCTAAGAAACTTGCTGAGAAGATAATAACCCTTGCCAAGAAGGCCAACCTTGCTGGGATAAGGAAGATAAACAGCGTTTTGCAGGATAGAGCCCTTACCAGGAAACTTACAAAGGAGATAGCGCCTCTGTTTAAGTCAAGGGCAAGTGGTTATACACGGGTCATACGGAATGGTTTTAGAAGAGGCGACGGCGCACCATTGGCTATACTTGAGCTGGTTGAGATGCCGGTTGTCGAAAAGAAACCTAAAAAAGAAAAGAAAAAGAAAGCTGTTGAGCCTACTGAAGAAGCGGAGGTACAACCAAAGCCAGCTGAAACTCCTGCAAAAGAGATAAAGGCTAAGAAACCTGCTAAGAAGAAAGAGCC
>JABMRG010000133.1 GCA_013202935.1 Candidatus Omnitrophota bacterium | reverse complement strand
GATTATAAGATAAAGCAGCAAGATAAGCTTATGATAGTCGGCCCTAATGAAAACATAGAAAAGCTGAAAAAGAAAGAATAAAAAGGGAACGTTTCACTCGCTCACAACTTTTTATTTAACAACGAGTTATAACTATGATCATTACACTTTTTTAGGTCTATGGAGTTTGTAAAAGTGTAATGCTTGCTGTCATAACTTGTTGAAGCGTATAGAGTTGTGAGCGAGTGAAACGTTCCCTAAAAGGACTAAAAGGAAGATAGATGGGTTCAGAAGATAGACTAAAGAGAGTAGAAGAAGAAGCGATAAGAGAGATAGATGCCACGACAAGCTTGGATGAACTTGAAACAGTTAAGATAAAATATCTGAGCAGGAAAGGTATTGTTTCACAGCTTTTTAAAGACCTGCCGAATATCCAGGAAGACGAAAAGCCATCCTTTGGCAAGGGTATAAATAGGTTAAAAGAGCTCCTTAACCAGGAATTAAAACAGCGCTCAGATAAGATCTTATCAGAGAGCGGCTCAGAATTAGCTGAGGCTGTCGATATAACAATGCCTGCCCCAAGGCGCGACATAGGTGTACTCCATCCCATTACTAAGACCATGAAAGAGATATGCGATGTATTCTCGCATATGGGTTTTGCAGTAGTTGAGGGGCCGGAGATAGAAACAGAGTATAATAATTTTGAGGCATTAAATATCCCCGTAGACCATCCATCCCGCGATACTTTTGATACATTTTACATAAAGGACAAATGGCTCTTAAGGAGCCATACCTCCCCTGTGCAGATACGCTATATGCAAGAACACGGGCCACCTTTTTCTATCGTGGTACCTGGTAAAGTATTCCGGCCTGATGCTGTCGACGCAAGCCATTCATTTATGTTTCATCAGGTAGAAGGGCTTATGGTCTCAGATAATATAACTTTTGCAAACCTTAAATGGGCCCTATTTGAGTTTGCTTCAGCTTGCTTCGGGCCTGCAAGCAAGGTAAGGTTTAGGCCGCACTTTTTCCCTTTTACAGAACCGAGTGCAGAAGTTGATGTATCCTGCATGATATGCCAAGGCCGGGGATGCAGAGTATGTTCGCAAAAGGGGTGGCTTGAGATATTGGGAGCAGGCATGGTAGACCCCAATGTTTTTAAGGCGGTTGGCATAGACCCAGATAAATATTCAGGATTTGCTTTTGGCATGGGCGTTGAAAGAATCGCTATGCTCAAATACGGCATTGATGATATACGGCTATTTTATGAAAACGACCTACGGTTTTTAAACCAATTCTAAGATGAAGATATCATACGAGTGGCTCAGAGAGTATATTAATACAAAGATAAGGGCAGATAACTTAAGCTCTCTGCTCACAATGGCAGGCCATGAAGTAACCTCGCAGGAAGAGAAGAACAAGGATATTATATTCGATATAGAGGTTACACCGAACCGCTCTGACTGCCTCTCTTATATAGGTATAGCAAGGGAAGCCTCTTGCATAGCAAAAAAGAGGCTTATGATCCCCCCCTCTAAGATCACATCGAAAAAATCAAAAGCTAAACCTATAAAAGTAAGCATAGAAGAAAAAATAGCCTGCCCCCGTTATTCAGCCAGGGTAATAAAAGATGTACACGTTGGCCAGTCTCCAAAGTGGCTGATTAAACGCGTTGAATCTATGGGCTTAAGGCCTGTAAATAATATAGTCGATATCACAAATTTTGTTCTCTTTGAGACAGGCCAACCCCTCCATGCCTTTGATCTTGATAAGCTTGAAGGTGGGGTAACAATAAGAAACGCAAAGGACGGGGAAAAGATAATCACAATAGATGAAGTTGAAAGAGAGCTTAGAGGCAGCATGCTCATAATTGCTGATAGCAGAAAACCCGTTGCTATTGCTGGAGTTATGGGCGGGAAAGAGACAGAGGTAACAGAAACGACAAAGAACATATTGTTAGAGAGCGCATATTTTGACCCCATCTCGATAAGAAGAACGGCGCTTACTTTAAGCCTGGCGTCAGATTCAAGTTATAGATTTGAGAGAGGAGTCGATCTTGAGGGGGTTGTCTCAGCATCAGATCGAGCAGCATCATTGATAGCCGATACAACAAAGGGCGCAATATCTGCGCTTACTGATTCAGGAATAAAGAAGAAAGAATCCATCAACATTAACTTACGCCCAGCATATTTGAATAGGATACTTGGTATAAAATTAAGCGTAGAAGAGATAAAAGATATTCTGAAACGCTTATGCTTTAATGTAAAAGGTGCATCCAGCATGGAAGTAACCCCACCCAGTTTTCGTAACGATGTTACAAGAGAAGCAGATTTGATAGAAGAGGTTGCGCGCATATATGGCTATGAGACTATAAAACCGCAGCCACCATCAATAATGGTAACAGATGAAAGCCCAGGCTCAAAAGATTTTATAAAGAAGAAGGATATAACAAGAGAGGTTCTAACTTCCTTAGGATTTAATGAGACTCTGACATACAGCCTTTTGAGTAGAAAGGTAATAACTGACGCGTCGTTACCGGAAGAAGGCATTATAGAGATTATGAATCCTCTAAGCAGAGAGCAGGAGGTTATGAGGCAGTCACTTATACCAGGTGCCTTAAAATCTATATATTATAATGCAAGCAGACAGGCGCAGGATATAAAGGTATTTGAGCTGTCAGATATATATTTTGAAAAAGAGTCAATCTACAACGAAGAACAATCCTTGGTGATAGCAGAATATGCAAAAACCGGCAGAAGCATGACTTCTTATGATGATTCTGAACTTTTCCATATAAAAGGAACAGTAGATATTCTTTGCGAAAAATTAGGAATGAAAACAATAGAGTTTGAGAAGACCTCTCACCCACTTTTTGTTAATGATGAGACTGTAGGCATGCTCTTAGATGGTGCTATGCTTGGAATAATGGGTAGGATAAAACCAGACCTGCTTAGTAAATTTGATATAAAAGGAGATGTTTCCTGCTGCGAAATCAATTTTAAGGCTTTAGCAGACTCCTCCATTCTCAAGAAGTTTTACAGGCCGCTTCCCAGGTTCCCGTTCTCTTATAGAGATGTATCCTTTGCTATCGATTCGAATATCTCCTACAAAGAGCTGGCCTCATTTGTAAAAAGAGAAGGCGGTATGTTAGTAGAAAGAATAGAACTTTTAAGTGAATATCGCGGGGACAAAATCAAGCCAGGCCAGAGAGGCCTTGCGATAAGAATAATATACCGCTCCAAAGAGAAGACCCTGACAGAAGAAGAGATAAATAATATAGATACAGCTATCCGCGAAGGCCTTACCAAAAACTTCAACGCCACCCTACGCTAAAAATGGTACTCAAGGCCGTTTTGGCTTGATTTCATCATCTAGCGGTGTTATATTAGAATTATCCCTGCTGTGTGCGTGGCGGTTGAATGAAATTTTGAACCAACACCTTTATATAGGGAGCCTGATTTTTCAAGGTAGGTAAGGCACGCTCTTTTAACAGAGAGAAACCTCGAAGCCTTGAATAGGGCACCCACTTATTATAAGGGTTCAAAGTCCTTCGATCGCCCGGCATAAGCGGGGATTTTTAATAAGGTCACAACCTATGGATCTATTCGAAAAGGATAATAATCAGAACACGATCCCTGAGGATGCGCCGCTTGCAATAAGGATGCGCCCACGCACCTTAGATGAGTTTGTTGGCCAGAAGCATATAATAGGCCCTGACAAACTCTTTAATCGTGCTGTTTCCGCAGACAGGATAAGCTCGATTATTCTATACGGCCCAAGTGGTATCGGTAAAAACTGCCTTGCATATATAATAAGCAATATCACAAAAGCATACTTTGCAGAGATAAACGCAGTCGCATCAAACGTCGCAGAGATGCGAAAACTTATTGAACAGGCAAAAAACCGCAAAGCAACTACTGGCAGAAAAACCATACTCTTTGTTGATGAGATACACCGCTTTAATAAGGCACAACAGGATATACTTATGCCTTATGTAGAACGAGGCGAAATTACCTTAATAGGCGCAACCACGCATAACCCATTTTTCTCGATCGTTTCAGCCCTTATATCGCGTTCATTAGTTTTTGAGCTTAGACGTTTAAACGAAGATGATATAAAGACCATAATGAATAATGCGATTAAGGATAAAGGGAGAGGCCTTGGCAAGCACAAAGTAAAAATAGATGATCGGGCTTTAAATTTTCTTGCAAAGATATCAGACGGTGATGGACGACGGGCACTCAATGCTTTAGAAACAGGAACACTGACTACCTCTGCACAAAAAGACGGATATGTACATTACACATTAAAAGTAGCAGAGGAGTCTATACAGAAAAAAGCTGTTATATATGATAAGGATGAAGATGGCCACTATGATACTATCTCTGCCTTTATCAAATCTATGCGCGGCTCTGACCCAGATGCTGCGCTATACTGGCTTGCAAAGATGTTGTATGCGGGTGAAGACCCACGATTTATAGCACGACGTATAGTAATATGTGCGGCTGAAGATGTAGGAAACGCGGATCCCCAGGCTATAGTGGTAGCAAATGCGGCCTTACAGATTTCAGAATTTGTCGGTATGCCTGAGGCAAGGATTCCTTTAGCCCAGGCAACAGTCTATATAGCAACTGCGCCAAAATCGAACGCAGCATATATGGGCATAGAGAATGCGATGAAGGATGTAGAAGAAGGCAGGACATTAGAGGTGCCAACACATCTTAAGGATGCAAGCTATCCAGGCGCAAAGAGACTTGGCCATGGAGAAGGATACAAGTATGCCCATTCTTATAAAGACCACTATGTAGAACAGGATTATATACCCCAGAAGAGAAGATATTACGAGCCTACTGATATAGGTTACGAGAAAAAAATAAAGGAATATCTAAGAAGCCTCAAAGAAGACATAAGTTCATAAATTTGGGGACACATCCCTCAGGCACTATGTATTGATGCTAACGGGATATGTCCCCAAGTGGCAAGAAAGATGTAAAATCTAACCCCCACCCCTTGACCTAACCCCTTTTATAAGGTATAGTTATAATACGTTCAACCAAAAATCCCGCATAGGGGGCTTTTTTACCTTACTTATTGTTTACTTTTAATAAGTAATTAGTATAAACCACCAATATGAATAAGACAAAATATATAAGAAAGTCTATATCAGTTATACTCCTTGTAACATTTATTGTTACAAACAGTAATGCTCTATACGCATTTGGTAATGGAACACTCTTCAAGAAGACCTCCCACGCGCAAAGACATCTTGCCGAAGAAGAGAAAGAAAGCCTTATAGACCTGGCAGATACGCCTGAAGCCATAAGCATACCCCAAAACCTAGGAAGAGTTTTAGAGTACCATAAAGGTAAGAGCGACAAGCTCGTTATCCATATACAGGATCGCCACATAGACCCTGTCGCGCAATTTAATATAGCAACCATTGTTAATGAGCTTAACACAAAATACAATACCTACCTTATGTGCCTTGAAGGCGCTTCTGAAGAACTGGATACCTCTTTCTATGATAAATTTGAAGATAACCCCACCAAAACCAAAGTAGCAAAGTTCTTTGTTGAAAAAGGCCTTTTTACAGGCGCTGAATTTTACAAGATAACCAACAAAGAAAATTATATCAGAGCCACAGGCGCAGAAGATAAGAAGCTGTATCTTAAACATCTCGACTGCTACCGGAAAAACCAGCCTGAGAAAGATTCGATATTTAAGTTTATTAATGGGCTAAGCTTAAACATCGATACCTTAAAGCAAAAAACATACTCAAAGGCCTTAAAAGAGATAGACAAAGCAATCTCGTCATATAAGGCGAAAAGAACAGAATTCCCAGAGTACCTGGAAACATTACAGAAATATTCCAAGAAGGCAAAGCTCGATATAAGAAAATATCAGGCCTTGGATAAATTCCTCATACTTATCGGAAAAGAAAAAAAGGTGGATTTTAAAAAAGCAGAAAAGCAAAGAGAATCACTGATCAAACATCTCTCAGAAAAACTTGGCGAGGCAGATACAAGAGAACTTGTCAAGATGAGCCTTGATTTTAGGGCCAACAAGATTTCCGATCTTGAGTTTTATAATTATATTGAAACCATAATTACCGATTACCAATTACCAGTTACTAGTTACCAAAATCTAATCACATATATAGACTATATTAAATTTTCAAAGACCATAAACCACCTAAAAGTCTTTGAGGAAGCAGAAGAGCTTGAAGATGAAACCCAAAAGGCTCTTTGCAGAAACCCTATACAAGAGAAAGTAGTTGTCTATTCAAAGGCAATAAGCATGCTTAAGGATTTATACAGCTTAAAACTCACCCCGCGCCACCTTGATTATATGGAAAATAATCCCGCATCTTTCAATATGGCCCAGATACAACGCTTTCTAAAAGATACGCTTAATAAATATGGTTTGAATGCAGCTAACCTATATTACAAAATAGACCAGGAAACACTCTCCCTTTCAAAAGAATTCTACCAGATAGCATTAGAAAGAGATATCGCATTAGTCAACAACACCCTAAAGCACATGAAAAGCCTTCGTAAAGACAAGGCCATTCTTGTGACAGGTGGTTTCCACACCCAAGGCATAACTAATATCTTAAAGGAGAAGGGTGTATCTTACGTAGTAGTTTGTCCCAATATTGGAGAGGGCAACTATGACAAGATATATAACGAGAGAATCGCAGGTAGATTACCGGACATAGAAACTCTTAAGGCAGCTTTTGATTCTGCTCTGACCCACCCTCTTCCAACAGGTGATCTTGCACCCAGGGCATCTTCAAGCGGGACAGAAAAGAGATTTGCTGTGCTGCGCGGCCGTGCCTTAGATCCAGAAACCATGAGAAGGCAATCCTTGTTGGCAGGAATCGATGAGCCAAATGGCAAATTATCACAGGCGCGTGTGATAATTGACCAAGAAGATTTAGATGGCATGGAAAGAGCGCGCAAACTTTTACAGGAGGCTATTGCTGAATATGATAATGTGCACCCTGCATTTTCTGATGCTGCAAAGATTAATAAGAAGCATGCCCAGGCCTCATTAAGAAAGATTGATGAGATAATAAGAAAGGCGCAGGATAAGATAGCAAGCTCAGAAGACGAATATACCAGAGAAGATATCTTGCCATTGTTGCGGGAGCTATTAAAAACAGATAGCTTAACAAGGATAAACGAAATAAATGATATTTTGCTTGAGCTTATTAGACATTATGTTGATGTCCCACAGCTTGAACTTGAAGATAACCCAGCACTATCAATGGCTGAGGTTATAGCATTATTCGGCCCTGCGCTAAGAAGAATATCCGTTTCGGCTGACAGGGGCATAGAAAGACTTGAGAAAGGAAGAGCCCCCGCGTGCATATTAAAAGGGCCATTAAATCTTAGCCAGCTCAGAATCCTGCTTAATAGAGGGCGGGAATTTAGATTCCAGGTAATAAGATACGAAAAGAATAGCATTCTTATAGCAGTTGAGGCAGGAAGCGGGTGTTATAGCAGAGATGTACTAGATGCTTCTTTCTTAGATGATAGAACTGCTGTTTCATGCCAGAGATTACCGAACATCGGTAATGGCATAGGCCATAGCCATCTACGTGGAGAGGATAAGGATACAGAACCATCAATCTTTGATGATAAAATCCCTGACT
>JABMRG010000132.1 GCA_013202935.1 Candidatus Omnitrophota bacterium | reverse complement strand
TCAACCTGTATGCGTGCGTTCATCTCCATAAAGTAATAATTATAATTCTTATCCAGCAAAAACTCTATGGTACCTGCATTTACATATTTTAAGTGCTTTGTGCCTTTTACAGCTACCTCGCATATCTTTTTCCTCAGTTTTGAATCCAATGCAGGAGATGGGGACTCTTCAATAAGTTTCTGATGGCGCCTCTGGACAGTACAGTCTCTTTCACCGAGGTGAACTATATTATCATGGCTATCTGCAAGTATCTGTACCTCTACATGGCGGGGCCTATCGATATACTTCTCGATATACACATCTGCCACACCAAATGCGCTCTCGGCCTCAGACTGTGCCATATAGAATGCGCTTGCTAAGCGTATATCATTATGCGCGATTCTCATGCCTTTTCCGCCGCCGCCAGCACTTGCCTTTATGATAACAGGATATTTTATTCTCTTTGCTATCTTTAATGCCTCTTCCTTTGTCTTAACAATGCCTTCGCTTCCAGGCACAGCGGGAATACCTGCTCTTTTCATGGCAAGCTTTGTGGCCATCTTATCACCAAGAAGTTTCATATTCTCAGGTGTGGGGCCGATAAACCTTATCTGGCACGATTCACAGACCTCTGCAAAGTGTGTATTTTCTGCCAGGAAACCGTATCCAGGATGTATGGCTTCAACATCGGTTATCTCAGCGGCGCTTATAATAGCGGGTATATTAAGATAGCTATCAGCTGAAGGGGGTGAGCCTATGCATATAGCCTCATCTGCAAATTTTACATGGAGGGAGTTTACATCCGCCTCAGAATAGACGGCTACTGTCCTTATGCCAAGCTCCTTACAGGCTCTTATTATTCTTAAAGCGATCTCACTTCTGTTTGCAATTAAAATTTTTGAAAACATATTATTGGGTGGGTTCTATCAAAAATAGTATCTGGCCAAACTCAACAGGGTCTGCATTCTCAGCCAGGATATCTACCACTTTACCTTTCACTTCAGACTTTATCTCATTCATAAGCTTCATAGCTTCTATAATACAGACTACCTCACCTACCTCGATCTCCTGGCCTACCTCTACAAAGGCTGAGGCGTCCGGAGAAGGCGCCTTATAGAAAGTCCCTACGATAGGGGCTTTTATCTCAATGAGATTCTTAGGTTGTGCCTCTGCCCCCTGCTTGGTACCTGTTACCTCGGGAGAGGCTTGAGACACAGCCTGAATAAGCGCAGGGCGCTCCACGACAACCTCACCTCCAGGGCCAGAGGTTTTTTTGAGCTTTATCTTCTGCTCACCTTTCTCTATCTCAATCTCAGAAAGGTTATGCTCGTTCATTAAATTTATTATCTCTTTTATCTCTTTGAGATTCATTATAATCTCCCTCTTTTTAAGCCCTTTCTAAATACTCGCCTGTACGTGTATCGACTTTTATAGCATCACCAGCATTAACAAAAAGTGGCACCTGCACAACAGCTCCTGTCTCCAATGTAGCTGGCTTAAATGCCTGCCTTGCAGTATCGCCTCTTATTCCTGGTTCTGAATGCGTTATCTTTAGAATAATAGCGGCTGGAAGGCTTATATCTATTATCTGAGCCTTATGCCAGAGAGATGTTATCTCAATGCCCTCTTTTAAGAACTTCTTATTATCTCCTATGACCGATTCTGTAATCGATACTTCTTCAAATGTCTTTGAATCCATAAAATGATAAGTATTGCCTGAATGATATGTATACTGCATCTTTTTTGTCTCAATATAGGCGTCTTCTATCTTTTCCCCTGCCCTGAATGTCTTATCAACTACAGCCTTTGTGCGCATATTCCTTAGCCTTGTACGCACAAATGCACCGCCTTTTCCAGGCTTTATGTGCTGGAATTCTATCAATTGATACAATATACCACCTATAACTACAGATATGCCATTTTTAAAATCAGCTGTTGTTATCATATCGTAAGCACCTCATGGCCCTTTGCAGTTACTAAAATCATATCCTCTATCCTGACACCGCCTGAACCTGGTATATATATTCCTGGCTCAACAGAAAATACCATGCCCTCTTTTAATACGGAATGGTTTTTGGAATTTATGCTGGGTAACTCATGCACATCAATACCGATACAATGGCCCAATGCATGGGTAAAATACTTTCCAAAACCTTTTTTTACAATATAACTTCTTGCTGCCTTATCTATCTCTGATATCTTCACCCCAGGCCTAATCTTATTTATAGCCTTAGATTGAGCAATAGATATTATACTATATATAAGTTTAAAATGTTTATCTATTTTACCGACAAAGGATGTCCTTGTCAAGTCAGAATTATACCCTTTAAGCCTTGCTCCGAAATCTACTATTATTGCTTCTGAATTCTTTATTCTTTTTGCTGTAGGTTTTGCATGCGGCATGCTTGCATTTGCACCTGAAGCAACAATCGTCTCGAATGAGGGCCTATCTGCACCAAGTTTCTTAACCAAAAAATCTATTTTTCCAGCTATATCCGTTTCTCTCTTTCCCTCTTTAAGTTCTCTTTTTATGCTCTTGTAGGCCTTTTTCGCAATAGCTGCTGCTTTCTTTATAAGCCCTACTTCCTGCTGATCTTTAATGGCACGCAGTTTCCCAATAAGCCCAAATGTAGAATATAGCTTCTTCTTAATGCTGCCCGATATTATATCTGCTTCCCCTACAGT
>JABMRG010000131.1 GCA_013202935.1 Candidatus Omnitrophota bacterium | reverse complement strand
GGTCTGAAGTGGACCTTCCTGCGTTCGGGCCACTTCATGAGCAACGCTTTGCTGCGTTGCAGGCCGAAACGCTCGATGTAGAACTTGTTGACGTAACTGAAGATGGCATAGTAAAGGTGAGATTGAAAGGTGCTTGTTCAGGATGTCCTATGAGCCAGATGACACTTAAGCAGGGAATAGAGAGTACGCTGAAACAGGAGATTCCTGAAGTAAAAGAGGTCGTAGCTGTACAGTAAGCTGTGAGGAGCAAGCTAAAATGGAAAGTCCTACTGAAGAGAAGAAATTTATATGCACAGACTGCTTTAAGCTAAAGAAGTGTAAGGATTCTGCGGTCTCCTGGGTCTTCTTCTTTATAGCACTGATTGCCGTAGTTGCCATAAGGGCGGTCAATGCTGTTTTAGATATCAATCCTCTTCTTGCAAAGATATTCTGGTATATAGGGGTAGCAGGATTTTTTATCTTTTTCATATATAAGTATAGGTACGATAGCATGCTACAGAAGGAAGTAAAAAACGTAAAGCTTGTTGATAAGCTTCTGGCAAAAGATAAGCTCTCAGACCATGATTATGAGATCTTAGGAACTATCCTTTGTAAATTGAGCTCGAAGAAAGACAAGATAAACTACTTTTTTATATTTTTCTTCTCTGGATTAGCGTTACTCTTAGCGATATATGTAGACTTTATCAAGTAAAGGGGGTGAGATAGATGGGTTGTTGTTGTGGAACAAAGAAAAAAGCCAAGAAAAAGACTGTAAAGAAGAAAAAGAAAAAATAGTTTTTGATAGATATTATCTTTTAACTAGATGAATAGGTTCTCAGCATTCGAGTTGACTATTAACCGTATGCTGAGAACCTAAAAAACTTAAGATTACATAAGCAGGAGATGTTATTATGAATAAGTACCGCTGCAAGATATGCAATTATATATATGATCCAGAAAAGGGAGATCCTGAAAACGGGATAAACCCTCCAAAAGCCTTTGAGGACCTTCCTGAAGACTGGTTATGCCCGGAATGTAATGTTGATAAAAGTCAATTTGAAAAAATCGAAGATTAAGCAGGCTTAGTATTAGAATGAAAAATTTAAATGATGAGATAATCCATTTCCTCCAGCATGAGAATTTTACTGTTGTCTCTACCATTGATGAGAAGGGAAATATTCATAACTCCTGCAAAGGAATAATAGATATAGAAAAACAAGGCAAAATATACCTTTTAGATCTTTATAAGCAGAGGACATATGATAACCTTAAGAATAATCATCACATATCTTTGACTGTTGTAAACGAGCACAAATTTAAAGGGTATTGCCTAAAAGGAAGAGCAAAGATAATAACATCAAAAAGACTAAAACCCCATCTCTTGAAGGCCTGGGAGAAGAAGATCACAAGCAGAATAACACATAGGCTTTTGAAGAATGTGCGTGGTGAAAAAGGCCATCACAGCCACCCTGAGATGCTTATGCCAAAACCAGAGTATCTGATTGAGATGGATGTTGAATCTGTAGTAGACCTTACACCACATCAATTAAAGTAGAAAGAGGAGGCAAAGGTATGGAGAAGACAAAGACTATAAAAGGGACACAGACAGAGAAGAATCTTCTTGCATCATTTGCAGGAGAGTCACAAGCAAGGAACCGCTATACCTATTTTGCAAGTGTCGCAAAAAAAGCAGGGTATGAGCAGATATCAGCTATATTTTTAGAGACTGCTGATAATGAGAAAGAGCATGCAAAGAGGTTTTTCAAGCTGCTAGAAGGTGGAGATCTCCAGATACAGGCTGGATACCCAGCAGGTGTAATAGGTGACACAGCACAGAACCTGGGAGCTTCTGCAGCAGGAGAGAATCTTGAATGGACAAAGCTTTATAAGGAAGCAGCAGATACAGCTCGCAGTGAAGGTTTTGAAGAGGTCGCTGTTCAGTTTGAGCAGATAGCAAAAGTAGAAACAGAGCATGAAAAGCGATATAGAAAACTTCTTGCAAATATCAAGGAAGGCAAGGTCTTTAAGAAGGATTTATCTGCCAGATGGAAATGCCGTAACTGCGGCTATGTGGTAGAAGGTAGCGAGGCACCGGATAAATGCCCTGCATGCGACCATCCACAAGCACATTATGAAATTTTGGCAGAAAACTATTAAGGAGAGATCAGCATGAAAGGTTATGTATGTAAAGTTTGTGGGTTTATATCTATAAACGGAAGTGCACCAGATAATTGCCCGGTATGTGGAGCTCCAAAGACATCTTTTCAGGAGAGTGATGCTATTAAGGAACCTGCTGATGCAGCTAACTTAAGTGAACTTGAAAAAAAACACATACCTACAATTACTATTGTGAAAGAGTGTGGGCTTATTCCAAATATATGTACAGACGCACATGTAAAAGTCGGTGAAATCCAGCATCCTATGCAGTCTGACCACTCAATTCAGCATATAGACTATTACATTAACAAGGAATTTGTAGCAAGAGTCCACCTTACCCCTGAGAAGTTAAATCCTGCAGCGGCGTTGCATATTAAGAGTGAGGCAACAGGTGAGCTTACAGCAGTATCGCTTTGCAACCTGCATGGCGCATGGATAAAAACCCAGCAACTATAAGAATAGGAACCAACAGCGTGAATATATTTGAGACAGAGGTCCTCGATATTATAGAGAGGGCCTCTGCTGTTAAGAGTTTCAGGCTGAAAGTAGAGAATGGTTTTGAATTCCAACCAGGACAGTTCTTTTTGTTGTCTATCATGATAGATGGCCAGGAGCGGTCTAAGCACTTCTCTTTTTCAAATTCACCTACAGAAACAGGTTATATAGAATTTACTAAACGTATAACAGATAGCGATTTTTCAAAAGTGCTGGATAATCTAAAGGTGGGTGATTGGGCAAGAGTAAAAGGCCCTTTTGGTTCTTTTACGCTAAAAGCCGAAGATGAAAGAATAGCTTTTCTTTCTGGCGGTATCGGTATTACCCCTATAAGGAGTATGTGCAAGTTTGTTACGGATAAGGCTCTTCCAATTGATATAGTATTGCTTTATGGTAATAATACTGAAAAAGATATTATATTCAGAGACGATTTTGATAATATGCAAAAAGCAAACAAGAATCTACGTATTGTCTATACTTTAACAACCTCTTGCGAGGATGAAGATACTCTTTGCAGAAAAGGTTTCATAGATGAGAAGATGATAAGGGAAGAAGTGCCAGATTATAAAGAAAGGACCTTTCTTATATGTGGTCCGCCAAATATGGTAACAAAACTTACAGACTTATTAAGAAGCAAGCTTGATATAGCAGAAGATAAGATCCGTTTGGAGAATTTCACAGGATATTAGTATTATAGAAAAGATTAAGGGATAATTAAGATGAGCGCAGAAGATAAACATTTTTCAGGTAGTGAGATTGTTGAGATTGGCGTTGAGATTGAAAAAAATGGTCACGATTTCTATAATATCATGTCAGATAAGCTAAAAGACCCAAAGGTAAAGGATTTCTTCAGGTTCATGGCAGGTGAGGAAGAAAAGCATATACATGATTTTCAGTCCATCTTAGGCACAGTTAAGACGTATGAGCCTTATGAATCCTATCCTCAGGAATACTTTGCATACCTTAATACTATAGCCTCAGAGTATATATTTACAAAGAAAGACGAATTGCAGGATAAAATTAAGTCTATTGAAACAGAGAAAGAAGCTATAGATGTAAGCTTGGGCCTTGAAAAAGAATCTATACTCTTTTATGAGGAGATGAAGAAAGCTTTGCAAGAGAAAGAAAAGGCTATTATAGATAAGATTATTGAGCAGGAAAAGAACCACGCAAAAGGCCTCTTGGAACTCAGGTCGTCATTAAAAAAGGAGAGAAAAGATGGATAAAAAAGTATTAGTTTACAGCACGCCTACATGCCCTCACTGCATAAGGACAAAAGAATTTCTTAAAACAAATAATATCATTTTTGAAGATATTGATGTCTCTGATAACACTGAAAAGGGCGAAGAGATGGTAGAAAGAAGCGGGCAGATGGGTGTTCCGGTGATCGATATTGATGGAAAACTTATAATAGGTTTTGATCAACAGGCCATAAAAGAGGCTCTTGGCATACAGTGATATATGATCTTATAATCATAGGCGCTGGCCCTGCAGGCATAACAGCAAGTGTCTATGCAGCAAGGAAACGCATGAATTTCTTGGTTATATCCAAGGATATTGGAGGCCAGACCGCCTGGAGCGGGGATATAGAGAACTATACGGGTTATCAGTTTATCACAGGTCCTGACTTAACAGCTAAATTTCAAGAGCATATCAAAAAGTATAATGTAGAAGTCAAGGAAGAAGAAGTGCTTGATTTGAGGAGTGAGTCGAAAATAATAAAGATTAAGACCGATAAGGCTATATATGAATCTAAGACCGTAATAGTTGCCTCTGGGAAAACCTCAATGGAACTAGGTGTGCCTGGTGAGAACGAATTTAAGAATAAGGGGCTTACGTATTGTGCGACATGTGATGGGCCTTTATTTTCTGGTAAGAAGGTAGCGGTTATAGGAGGAGGAAACTCCGGCTTAGACGCTGCCATACAGCTTATGAAAATAGCAGAACATATCTATCTTATAAATATAACAGATGAGCTTACAGGTGACCCTATAATGCAGCAAGAGGTAAGGAATAGTGATAAGGTGACCATTCTTAACAAGACACAGGCAGTTGCTGTTTTTGGTGATAAGTTTGTAAAGGGGATCGAGGTAGAGACTAAGGGAAAGAGTAAAAGTATGCTTGAGGTTGCCGGCATATTTGTCGAAATAGGCCTTGTGCCTAACTCAGGCTTTGCTAAGGAACTAGAGAAGAATGAGGCTGATGAGATTAAGGTAAACTCTTTTAATGAGACCAACATTCCAGGAGTATTTGCAGCCGGAGATGTAACAGATGTGCCTGAGAAACAGATTGTAATAGCAGCCGGAGAAGGGTCTAAGGCAGCGCTTTCCGCTTTTAAATATTTGATTCACAATAGAGCCCGCCTTAAAGAATAATAGAATTATGAGCATACCTGGTTTAACTTCAGTATACAGAAAGAAAAAGCCCCAAATCAAAAGGCGACTTAAGGAATTCAGGCGATTTGAAACTGCGACAAACAAGGATATCTTTGCAGAGTTGACATTCTGTCTCCTGACCCCTGGCACAAAGGCCCTAAATGGTGATAAGGCTGTTAAGAATCTGAAAAGATCGGGCCTTCTTTTTAATGGAAAAGAGCACTCGATAAGTAAAAGCCTAAGAAGCATTGTGCGCTTTCATAATAATAAGGCATCGTATATTGTGGCTGCCAGAAGGTTCTTTAAAAATGGAAAAGGAATTGATATAAAGAGTAGGTTAGATAAGAAAAATATAATTGGTACAAGGAATTGGCTTGCTAAGAATGTAAAAGGCTTAGGCCTTAAAGAAGCAAGCCATTTTTTACGTAATATAGGCCTGGGCAGAGGCTTATCTATACTCGATGTTCATATACTGAAGAACCTAAAAAGATACAATGTTATAAAGGAGATTCCCGACTCAATAAACAGGCGCACATATATTGAGATAGAAGATAAGCTGAGGATATTTGCCAAAAAGGTGAGTATTCCCATCGAGGAGCTTGACCTTCTCTTTTGGTCAAACCAGACAGGTTTTATCTTTAAATGAAACCCCTATCCCCCATACTATACCTATTAATTATAGTTGCCTCTGTTTTTCTTTACGCACGATATATAGAGAGACGCAGTATATATTTTCCTATGGCGGAAATTATAGATACACCAAAGACGATAAAGCTTGAATTTGAGGATCTATATCTCAAAACATCTGACAATATCGATATAAACGGCTGGTTTATTCCAAATGAGAAGGCAAAATCTACATTACTATTTTTCCATGGGAACGGAGGCAATATTAGCCACCGCCTTGAAAAGATCTCATTCCTGCATAAGATGGACCTTAATATATTTATTATAGATTATCGTGGATATGGAAAGAGCAAGGGCAAGCCCAATGAAACAGGCCTATATAGAGATGCTGAAG
This sequence comes from Candidatus Omnitrophota bacterium, assembly GCA_013202935.1. Taxonomy (GTDB): domain Bacteria; phylum Omnitrophota; class Gorgyraeia; order JABMRG01; family JABMRG01; genus JABMRG01. Next base: position 2,027 of record JABMRG010000131.1, on the reverse strand, counting down.
CAGCTTATCAGTATCTTTTAAAGAAGAAGAATATTCCTGCAGAGAATATTATTCTTTATGGAGAGTCTCTTGGGGGAGCTGTTGCAGTAGAAATTGCCTCAAAACATAAGGTCAAAGCTGTTATAACAGAGGATACATTTACATCTGTAAAGGAGATGTCCAAGATAGTATATCCATTCTTACCGACTTTTTTCTTGTATACTAAATTTGACTCTCTATCAAAGATAAAGGATATTAAGGTTCCCAAGCTTATCATACACAGTACAGGTGATGAGATTGTTCCTTTTGAACTTGGTCAAAAATTGTTCAACGAGGCCTCTGAGCCTAAGGAGTTTTTGAAATTGAGAGGTTCTCATAATACAGCATTTTTTGATTCTATGGAAGACTTCCGCGTAGGAATACTAGATTTTTTTAGTAAAATAGATAAGCGATAATATTGGTAAAATTATCTTGACAATGTTAGTTTTTTTTGTATAATAGATGATATTGAATTTCAATATCAAAAAGCCCCTTAACAGGAGGTAGATATGGCTAAAGAAGTCTCCTTATTTATAGATTTTTTAAAGACCAAAGGCCTAAAACTTACAAAACAGAGAGAGTATATCCTGGATGTCTTCCTTGCTACAGAACGCCATTTAAGCGTAGAGGACCTATACAATATTGTAAAGAAGAAAGACAGTTCTATAGGTCAGGCAACGGTATTTAGGACTTTGAAACTATTATGTGAAGCAGATATTGCACAAGAGGTTGACCTGGGTGATAAGCGTATAAGATATGAGCATAAGTATGGACATGGCCATCATGATCATCTCGTATACATAAAATGTGGTAAATTTATTGAAGTAGTCGATACCGGTATAGAGAGGTTGCAGGATAAACTGTGTAAAAGAGTAGGCTTTTTACCTAAACGTCATAAGATGGATATATTCGGTACCTGTAAACAATGCCAGAAAAAAAAGAGATGAAGAAAATAGTCTTAGTGGGCAGCCCCAATGTAGGCAAGAGTGTCTTATTCAATGTACTTACCAAGCAGTATGTAACAGTCTCCAATTACCCTGGCACTACAGTAGAGGTATCCAGGGGAAAGGCTACTATAAATAATGTAGAATATGAGGTAGTAGATACACCAGGCATGTACTCGCTTATGCCTATTACTGAAGAAGAGAGAGTGTCGAGGAAGATATTACTTGATGAGAAATCCGATCTTATTATACATGTTATAGATGCGAAGAACTTAGAGAGGATGCTTAGTTTGACCCTGCAGCTTATGGAGGCTCAGCTTCCAACGATTCTGGTACTAAATATTATGGATGAGGCAGAACGAGAAGGCGTTGATATAGATATAACAGGCCTGGAGAAAGAGCTCGGCATACCAGTAGTAGCAACTGTATCTACTAAAGGTAAAGGTGTAGATGAGCTTAAGAATAGGATAGGAATGCTATGAGGTCAGATTACAGAGGCCCGATAGAATATTCTATAGAGATTGCCATAGAGAGGATTGAGAATCTTCTGGCCGTGGACTATTCTGTCTCAAAGCGCACTATTGCACTACTACTTTTGCAGGATGATGAAGAAATAAAGGCAATAGTAGCAAAAAGAGAACCTTCCAAGATGGCTGAGATAGAGAAAGTAGTAGAGGATGAGAAAGCGCACTCTGGGAATCCTATAAACTATGTGATAGCTTTAGAAAGGCAGAGTGAGGTCAACCAGATTATAAGTAAGGTTGTAAGCACAAAGAAGAGACCGTTGCCTTTTAGTGAGAGAGTGAGTCGCCTTATGATGAATCCCATCACAGGCCTTCCGATACTTTTTGCAGTGCTCTATCTGGGGTTGTATAAGTTTGTTGGTCAGTTTGGTGCGGGAAAAGTGGTAGATTTCCTGGAGGGAGCCATATTTGAAGAAAGAATAAACCCGTATATTATCGATATATTTAATAATATAGTGCCATGGATAGCTATAAGAGAACTTGTTGTCGGTGAATATGGCATAATTACTCTGGGTTTTAGGTATGCGGTTGCACTGATATT
>JABMRG010000014.1 GCA_013202935.1 Candidatus Omnitrophota bacterium | reverse complement strand
GTTACAGCGTTCAAAGCAATTGTAGCTGGCATGTGTTTGCGTTTTCTGTCCCTGCGGTCTCTCTCTTCTATACTCTCTTTAACCGCCTCTATAATTTCAGACCTTAAAGCCTCTTCTGCTTTCTCTGTTAATCTCTGTCGATAGACCTCTTCGGATATACCGAACATCTTTAAATAAACTGCCTTTAGGCCGTCTTTTTGAATCATCTGCTCTGCTCTTCTTTTTGCTCTGAGTTCTAAATCTGCAGTTAGAAATATTTTAACATCAGCATCTGGTGCAATCTCAATACCCGTGACACGCCCTTCTAATACTACAGAAATATTTTTATCTCTTAAATCTTTCAACATTCTCTGTATCTTCTCAACTGCGACTTTGCGTATTTGCAGTATTGCAGATACAAAAGCAACATTCTTGGCAATATCTTCAGAATAGAATATCTGGGTAATATCTTCGCTGTTATAGAAATAATGCAAGTCATTATTTATGTATCTAGAACTAAACTTATTTATATCTATCTCAGCAGCTATATTAACTAAAGCCTCTATTTCCTGCGGTTCCATATCGCTCTTTAAATCAATCCCTCGTTTTAAGGCCAGCCAAGTAATTAGTCTATAAATCTTTCCATAAGAGAAATAAACCGCATCCAATCTCTTTGCTACTTCTTGCGCCACCGAGGACTTACCTGCACCCGAAGGGCCATCAATGGTTATGACTAAAGGCCTGGTTTGAGTAAGTGGTTTACCTGACTTAGAACCAGCAGCATCACTTAATCTCTCCACTACAATCTGCCCATCTTTACTAATAGTAATGCTTACATTTTCTAATACTAATGGTTGGGCACCTTCCTGTTTTAATGCTTTCCCTGCTTCCCTTGAATTTAAATCAAATACCTCAGGATATTGGCTGATTATTTTGACGGTGCCTTTTAGGATAGCATCCCTTAAATGCACCTTTCCTTTTATACTTAAAGAGTCGAGTTCAATAGTTGAGGCCTTGTCAAAGGCATCAATGCAGTTTTGGACATCTAAGTAATACTCATCTAAATCAAAGGCTGGTAAGTGACCTACTCTTAAATTATCAACCTGGAATGTTTCTGGGTTGACTTTAAAGTGGTCTGAATAAGCATAGAACCAGAAGTCATAGGAAAATTTAACTGGAGTGAAGAAATAATTTCTTCTCTTGGAATCTATGTTTACGATGTAAAGGAGTTGACTTATCTTATATTTGTTAAGAAGCGCCTCTATTTGGGCTTTCTGTTTAGTACTAAGCTCGGAGTCTATCTTATAGGTAGCAATAAAGCCGTTCATGTTAAGAAGTACGGTGCCTAATGCACCCTCTAACTGGATAAATTTCTTATTGTTTTGTGTTTTTTCGTTTCGGATTAGGTCAGGGGTGGCTATCTGAATGAACTTATCAGCACCAATAATTGCATACAGCCTTTTCATAAACGGAGTTAATACTGAATAGTTAATTAAAGCTGTATTGGTATTAAAGTACTGGGTGAAGGGCTCCCCTTCATCGCCCTTATCTCCTGGAAGGCCTATCCTGTAGAACCACGGTTCCTGGTTATTATCAATAGCCTGGGCGCGTTCTAGCATCTGGGTCTTAACAGCTACTTGCTTGCCTTGCTCGTCAAAGATACGCTCTATGCCGATCTGGCCGCCCTTCTTATCAAGCGAGGTTTTGGTGGTAGAGATCATCGCCATAGGTATATCGTTGGCCTTAATCCAGCCAACGATATAGGCATCAGGGAAGTTGTTGGGGCCATCACCATTGTAAATAGCCCGGATTAGAGTTTTGTCAGAAGGCAGCTCTCTGGTTAAGACATCCTGTGCTGCAATTGAGCCTAATTGACCGTGGCTACCCGGTGCAGTGCGCTCGGTGGTAAACAATCCTGTAGCAACATCTACTGTAGGTAGGGCTGCCTGGATAATATAGTCTGAAGAGACCTCAAGATTAGGAATCTTGCTTATAATATTCCTATATGTGTGGCGTTCATCTTGAGGGATTCTTTTATCAATCCTATCCAATAGATAAGGAGTATTTAAGAAGTCCTTTATTGGCTTTAGGCTTTCATGGTTAACTAATTCCTGGATAATTACTCTTCCGTACTCCTTAGAGGTCCTGATTGCCTGCAAGAACTTAAGCTCGGTAATACTTATCAGCTCTGTTACGTCTTGAACATTGCCATGCTTGTCAAAGCCAGATAGATTAACTTTAAAGTAAAGGTCTGTGCCTTTGGCGCCTATCCCCTCTGGCTTTTCTGTCATGGGTGTCTCCTGCCAGATAGATTGTAAGTAAGTTAACCTTCCAACAGATGAGCCTAATCCGCCGTCCATAGGGTTGCCCAATAGCTCTACACCCTTTGCAGCTTTTAGGTTCTTTTGGGTAGCTATATCCTCATATTCTACGGCACCTAGGCTTTTTTCTCTTTCTTCGGCAGTCAACCTTGCAGAAGGGTCAAAGTTCTTGCCAATACTTAAGACAAAAGGTTCC
>JABMRG010000130.1 GCA_013202935.1 Candidatus Omnitrophota bacterium | reverse complement strand
TTCGTTCCACTTACAGCGGCGGGACCGTATCCGAATCACACGGATTTCCCTTTTAAGGTGTTACCACCTGCATACTAAATTGTTACGGTATATTATAATGATTTTTAGCGCATTGTCAATATGTTTTTCACGCAGTAAAAAATAAGCATGGGGACACTTCACTTACTTTACCATGTATTAAATCAATGTGAAGTGTCCCCAGTGTATGTATTAAGCTATTGTAAACTGTCCCCATGCTAATGTTGTCCCCAGTATATATGCTAAGCAGCGGAGTTGATAAGCTGAGCAGTCTCTGCACTTATGCCTATGGATCTGGCTCTGGCTTCAGCAGGTTCAATGCCAGCTGAGGACCACTTCATAGTACCTGCTGAGGATGCTCTGGTTACGGTACGCCCGGATATTCTGGCTGAAAGAATCACAATGGTATTCAGGATATCCTCCCAGCTCACACCACGTGAAAGGTCACTTATCTCTAAAGGCTTATCTGCCTGCGCCATGATAAACGGCCCCCATGCCTCTGCGCCGAGAACCCTCTCTGCAAGCTTATAGCAGACATTTCCGGTTACAAGATCCGGGAATACAAAGATATTACATCCATCCTTTAAAGCGGTTTGAAAATCGCATGCCCTTATATCAATACCGGGATTAGTCTCCATCATAGTAGCTAACGCCTCCATTGCCTTCTCCTGTGTTTCTCCTGTACCACACAGCAATGCGACTCTAGGCGCTGCTTTAGTAATAGCTTCAAAATCACTTGCTGCCATAGAAGCCATCTCTACCACTTCACCTACATTAGGCATTGGCAGTGATGCTGTATTAACAAACATAGCAGGGCTGTCACCAGCAAAATCCTTGTACGGAAATCGCATAATAAAGTAGTCGTATACGCCACTCACACCTTTTGTACGGTCACCGCCATATCTCAATATCCTTTTAGCTTTTATTGCTGCGGCATCTCTGATAATATGGGATGTAGGATTATCTATGCCAGCTACCATACCATCTACTGCTCCACCTGCCAATAGGGCTCTTAATCTACCTTTTATGGTAGGTGGCATCTCACCCCTCTTCAAATGTTCTTGCAATAGATCGCTATCCACAGAAGCATCATCTGAAAGGAATGTAATACGTGCAAGCCCCTGCATATGTGCAATTTTGCCGGCTTTTCTAATATCGTCATTATTGCCTTCTGGTAGTACTATTATAGGCAACTCCTGCCAAGGCTTATTACTCGCTTCTTTCCATAACTCACCTAACACAGGATCTCTCGGGTAATAGCCTGCCGTAGTATGATCAAGGCCACTTCTTTCTACTGCGGACTTCTCAAACTGACTTATACCATTTAGCATTCCCAATGCTATATCATATGAATGAAATGAGGGAAATACAAAGATATCGGGCTCTCCCCTTACATGTTGTGCTCCGCCTGCTTTTTTGATAGCTATGTCCCTAACAAGGGCTGTGTCAGCCTGCACACTTCCTGCACCATAGAAGTCTATCTCCGTAGATAGCTCTCTTGCCATCTCTATTGCTCGATCTACAATATAGATATTAACATTATTCCGTTGCCCAGGTTTTTCTGGATTTAAGGTATTATAAGATAAGACTGCCATTGTCGGGACTCGGGAGTGCTGCTCTGCGTATGCCTTTGCTATGTCTACCAGTCCTTGAGCTAAGCCCCTTATAGCCTGCTCAATTTCAGCAGTTACCATATCAGGCCTTTCTATATTCTTTGGTTCAATAAGGCCTCTTATAGCATCGACTGCTGCAAAGGTAATCTTACCATTTCTATACGGGTTACTTGGTAAAACAACTTCCTCTTCCTCTATCTTAAATTGCCCAGCTGAGGAGGCTGCAATCTTGAGCACTCCTTCTTCTTGAGCTACCCTCATTGTCTCACTTGCAATAACATACTCTTCATCAGTGGGAATCCTGAATATATGCGGGGGTTTTTTGGCCCTGTTGCCAAAATTGCGGCGAAGACGCCCTATAAGGCTATCACAAACCTTGTTATGGAGTATATTTACTCTTCCGGTCTTCGGATTCTTTATTGTTGGCGCTCCAACGCCTGCAGTAAATACAATAGCATCAGCACCTCCATCTCCAAGTTTTCCATCATAGGCATATATATAGTGCAGGATACGCGCTTTATATATCTCAAGGGCCAACCTTGCCATCTTATTTCCCTTATCAGCAGCCGCTATAAGGACTCTTACATCATTGCTAACACCTGATACTCCAAGCATGCCACTCTTCTTATTCAATAAGGTATTAAGCTGTGCATATATATTATTTATTACAAGGCGCGTAAAATCATTAAACGCCTCAAGCAGGAACTTATTAAGCGCAGCCTCAGCAGCTTCTTTTCTATCAGGCCTTCTTGCATGGATTGCAGCGCTAAATAGCTCTCTTGCTCTTTGACTTAAGCCTGATTCATCATAGAGGCCTATCTTTTCGATCATTTTATGCAGTTCTTCTGGTGTAATATTACACATCTTCATAATGTATAAGACAGCGGCAGGGTCTATATCACCGGTTCTGGTTCCCATGACTAGCCCTTCTAAAGGCGTAAGCCCCATAGAAGTAGCTATAGACTTACCACCTTTTACCGCGGCTATGCTAGCGCCGTTTCCAAGATGGCAGGTAATGACCTTTGTCTTATGTCGTGGTATTCCAAGTTTTATAAGCTTTGCAATCGCCTTGAGTGCAACAAAAAAATGGCTTGTACCATGGAAACCATAGCGCCTTATCTTGTGCTTTTCATAGAGCTCTTCTGGAATAGCATATCTGAACTCCGCTTCAGGTATGGTCTGGTGAAATGCTGTATCAAATACTACCACTTGTGGTATGCCTGGTAGAAGCTCTTTACATGCTCTAATCCCTGCAAGGTTGTGTTGGTTATGCAATGGGGCAAGTTTTTGGTATTCTTCTATTCCTCCCTCTACTCTTCCTTCATCATCAACCAATTTAGAGGCACTGAATATCTCACCCCCATGAACAACCCTATGGCCTACTGCAACAGGTTCAATGCCTTCTTCTTTTAATCTCTGTAAAATGTTAGCGATTGCTATATTGTGATCTGCTACACCACCGTCTTCACCAATATTTTCTACTACATCCTTGATTAATACCTCCTCGGTACTCATATCAATGACCTGATATTTTACTGATGAACTGCCGCTATTAAGTACAAGAACAGGAAGCGAAACAGTGCCTGCAGAAGAGGCTCTTATCAAAGGCTCGAGAGGTGCTACTTCTTTTATAACAGGCGGATTGGTTAGTTGAGATGCAGCATCTGTTGTTATTATAAGCTCACAGTTAGGACAGACATGGAACAAAGAAAGTGCAAGATTATTATCAGGCTTGTCTTCCATTCCTTTTGCAACTGGAGAAGCTTTATTCTCACCGTTCGCCATTACTATCTGATGCCTTGCTCTCTTGTAAGTCATTATCCCTATGGAAAAGGCAGACCTGGGCACTTTGGATAGAGCTTCCTCATGGGTTATCTCTCTGGCCCCCCTTGTGCCTTGTTCAACAAAAATCAGCCTGCCACCTTCTTGTTTTACCAATCTTCTGCCATTCTTTGGATCTCTTCCATAAAACTCAAAAAAATCAACATTTGCGTCAACCGTCTCCTGGGTAAGAAAAACTCTTCTTGATTCACATTCAGGCGTGGTGCCAGAGCTAACAGCTGCGTTCCTGCCTTCTCTTATAACAAAACCATCTGGTTCATTAAAAGCTATATGCCCATCTGGCCCTATGCCGCCTATGAAAGTGTCAACACCACCTACAGTATCCATTCTGCGCTCATATTCAGCACACATCCTACCTGCATCTTGAGGATTACTCTCAAATATATTTACATTTCTGTTAATATCTTCCTGTAAAATCAGGCCCCTATCAAACAATGGCTTAAAAAGATGATGGTACATAAACGCCTTATAACTTATATCAGGATTACCAGGATTTTCAGGTGTCATATTGCCTACATATTCAGGATCTAGCCCTTCATACTCATCCATATTAAATGTTATAATCTTTTTAAAATCCATCAAACCTGACTCAGCAAACCTAACTAATATCCCGTATAGCCCAATAGGCGTAGAGCCTGTAGGCAAACCTAATACATAGTAATCTTTCTCGGCTATAGCCTTTCTGTAATCTATAAGTACCTTATATGCAACCAGCCGGCTCATAGCATCATAATCTCTTACTGCAGTGAGTTTCATTCTATTGGCATTAGAAAAGGCTAAAGCAGGATTCTCTTCTATACCTGCTAATAGTTGTTCTACGCCACCTGCAGATGAGGCTCTTGCAATATTCTTTTCAGTTTGCTCAATATATTGTTTAAAGTATGGCCTCGCTGGATTACGTGACCCCATCTCTCCAAGATGATGGCGATAACTAAAAGGCTCATTAACAAGAACTCCTATTTTCTTTAATCTGCCTAAGTCAAAAAGCATAAGCACAGGCCTTAGTTGTCCTCTGTATCTTATAAGCACTGTCCACGCCTCTCCTACGGCAGTTGCCCATGGCGTAGGTGTAATATATTCAAAACTTCCTTTTACTATCCTGCGTGCAATATCATCTCCGGACTGGATCATCTTTACTACCTCATCCAATTCGGCAAGAAGTTTTCCATTCTCACTTAACGGCCTTGTATCTATGATAAAAGGAGCAAACCCGCCAAAAGGCACCGCCTCAATACCAGCTTTGGCTTCAGGTTCAGATTGCAATTTACGCACCCTTTCACCAATTAACCTCTCAACATCTGAGAGATCGGGGTGCAGTTTTGCTAAGCGTCTATCTGTGGATTCTGTCCTATTTATTAAAACGTATCGATCGCGTGTATATATACTAACCAATTTTCGCCATGCCCTCCTCAGCAAATTAACATTACTTATACCTTTGAGTAGATATTCCAATTCAGCTGATGGTGTACCACGGCGTATGGCATTTACGAATGCATCCACAACGGCCTTGGCTATTGCCTGCTGCCCTGCTGAGGATGCTTTTAAAAGATCTTTCGCTTTACCCATCAAGCGGTATTGGTATGCTTTAAGGTCCGAATCCGAGCGTTCATCTAGAGGGCCTCTCATCACCCGGTAACCATGACCTGGCACAGACAAACCAGCGACTATAAAAGTATTACCATCAACCTGTTCACGGTTTGTAACAACAGGTAGGTCACGGAATTCTCTGGTGCGGACAAATTGAGCTGCTGTAGTCATGAGCTCTACGTGTAGTCTATTTGCATGCGACTCTTGACCCTTTGCCTTATGCCTGCTGCTTCTGCCTCTTTTTCGCACTGGTGGAGCTGTCTTTCCAGATTGAGCTTTCTGCCACGCTATATATTTAGCAGCTACATCTTTTGTTGTTATCTGTCCAGCTGAGGATGCAGCAACAGCAGTGTCTGCTCGGGTAAGTTCTAAGGCACTAAAGCCGTCATCACCAGCAAAAAGCATATATCTTGCGCTTGCTGGAATCTTGACCTCAACACCAGGCACAACATGGATTATCCTATTATCAGGATGAGACCTTAACCCAGCTGCTTTCTTAGATTTTTTAAATGATGCTCTAAGCTCCGCTGGAACTGATTTTGGATTGTGGCGTGCGGGTCGCCTTGCAACATTCAGGTTATCTGCACACAATATAGCGCTGCCCCCTGTGCAAACAATGGTTCTTGTTGTTGCATGCTCTCTCCTTGGTGAGAACTGTCTTGGTAAATTAACTGCTATATTGATTTTATGCCCACTGTCAGTATTTTCATCTGCAGCAATGTCTGCGCTAAATTGGCCTACTCTTAAAAATTTACCCATAACACCAGATCTGGCAATTTCGAATCCACCACGCGCATTGGTTAAACCAATCTGGTTTAAAGGTATGGCTGGTATATACGGCATTGCATCAGATGCCATGAGATTGCATGCCTGTCTTATGGTTTCCATCATTATAGGACTTGGCCAAAAAGGCCGAACTTCTATAAGGATATCCTTGGCTAAATCCTTTGTAGACAAGTCTACTAAGGATGCAACAAGTCTTGCATGATTAATATTGCTAACATGGTCTCTACGAATCTTTGTTAATAAGGCCTTAAGTGTAGCGCGGCTATATGGCCTTATAGCCGGTTCAGCTGGCTTTTCAGGCTCAATAGATGCATAGACACTAAATAATCTTCTGAGTGGAAATGCTCCTTTTGCATCTCTTAGCTTCTTAGGTCTGTATACGCTTGCAACATCTTGTTGTGCAAATCTTTCTATCCACTCACGACCTATGCCTGAATCTTCTAACGTAAGCCAGAAACTATCAAAAACGTTCTGGCCAATAATTGAGTCATCTACTTCCCAGGGTTCAAGTGCCGGCATATGGGGAAATGCCCTCATTCTTAGAAGGTTAAATATCTCAATTTCAACTAATCCTGAGAATCTCATATCACCATTTCGTCTTAATCTTGCCACAAGAGATTTTGCTGCCTTTTCTGTTTGTGCATTAAGTATAGCCTCCGCAGCCATCTGTGCCTTTATGCGTTCCATATAATAAAGGGCATCAACAAGCATCTCATCACCTATGGTGCCGCCATCATACTGGACGCACATTCCGCCTACTGCGCTTGCAAAGAGGACTGTTTTTTGAAGACCCCATCCATGAGCAACAGCATATACAAGGCCAGCGCAAAATGCATCACCTGTACCTGTTGCGCCCACGCTTGTAAAGCCTTTGAAGATAGGTACCCTAAATTCTGACTCGACACCAAACATAGAGTCTTTGGTAGTCTTTACATATGCTCCGGATTTTCCCCATTTTAAGACTACTGCCCTTGCACCTTGCTCTATAAGGAAATCCCTGACCTGCTCTGGGGTATATTTCTTGGCCTCTTCATTGGCACGCTCTTCATCATCTGGAAAATAATAATCAGCCATTATCTGCAGTGCTTCTTCGCTAGGCGCAAACAGATCTATGCCATCAAGAATAACATTTAAGTATGAATCACCATATATCTCACGAAACTTTTTCCACTGCCTTGGCTGGTCAACAACTGTATCAAAAATAATCTTAGCTTCTGGATTTATTCTTTTTAGCCATGTAAGAATTGCAGGAAGGTCTTTCATAAGGCCTGTCAACTCAAGCCCACCAAGCTCAATCACTGCTTTATTTTCAAAATATTCCGGGTGCTGCTTTATCTTATCAAACGTAAGGGCCTCCATAGGCATATGAACAAATGTTCTCGTGCCATCACTTTCTTCAAATATAAGTGTATATGCTGTATCTTCCTCTTTAATAACAGATACACCAGATGTATCTATTCCAAGTTTATTATGCGCCTTAAGAAAGGGCCTTCCATCTCTGCCAACAGCAGAAACAAGCGTTACCTTTGTCTTTCCGCCATTATTAGGCCTGCTCAACTGGGCACATACCCTGGCCGAACTATTTGCAGGCCCGCCACTCATAAGTGCCTTTAGATTAGAGAACATTCTTTGAATAGACGTAGGTAGTTGTGACAAATAAGAGCTCACCTTGCTGCCATCAGGGTCTATTGAGCGTACTATATTTCCCACCAAGGCAAGGCTTCCGCGAAACTTCTCAAGCCACTTGGGTAATACTTTTGTAGTATGTATCTTGTCTGCACAGACAAGGCCAAGGAATGCGGTCCCGATAGGTTTTCCAGTAGTATTTGCCCTAAGGTCTCTGCGTGACTCATCACTAAGCCATTCTGATCGTTTTTCTATCTCCTCGGGTCTTGTAAGTTTTCCTGCTGATGAGGCTCTATCAGGGAGGGATGGGTCTTTTGAAGCCTCTAGCACGAAAAGCTGGCCTTTATCGTTATAGAGTAATTCAAAAACCTCTGCTCTTTGAAGAGACCTGCCTTGCCTTTTTGTATCAATACGACGCTCAAGAAAATATGAAACAGTAACAATATGGCCTGTTGCTAAGACATATATAAGAGCATCTTCATTTAGGCTATCTATATCATCGGTAGTTAGTTCACGTCTGGATGAGGCTGCAATAACATGATCCCTAAAACGAATTAATTCGGCTAAGGCCTGCTTTGATGGTTTTTCAATCTTACAGAACCTACCTAATGCTTCCCTATATGCAGCAGCCCTAGCTTCAAATATCTGACCTATCGTAAGTCCTTTTTCGCCCTGAAGTAAAGCCTCCAGCTCGCCTGCGCCAGCTGACTCAGAATGCGCAACAGGCCTTAAGGTATCTGCGGGTGGTTGGCCAGCCCATGACGGCTGGTATATTAATGATAGACATAGTATTACTGATATGATTTTTGGTAGACTTAGTTTATACACAAAGTTCTCCTCCCGTAAAAAAATAGACCCCTGGCATCAATTTGCCAGGGGTCTATATATAGTTATAGTTTTATAAAAGTCCTTAATATTATACTAAAAACTCAAACTTGTGTCAATAAAAATATATGGGTGGACTATCTTTTTGTTATCGGGATTATCAGAGGTTTGCCCTGAAGGATGGAAGAATCGACCTTTATAGAAGTTTTGAATACTTTCTCTATAAGATCAGACCTTAGGATGCTCTCGGGTGGTCCAAAATCTACTATTATACCTTCATGTAATAGAATAATTCTGTCGCAATACTGAGATGCAAGATTCAGATCGTGCAATACACAAGCTATTGTAAGGCCTCTTTCTTCTTTAAAGGACTTTACGAGGTCTAGTATTTCTATCTGGTATCCTATATCAAGGTGCGCGGTAGGTTCGTCGAGCAAAAGCACTTCAGGCTTTTGAGCAAGTGCCTTTGCTATTAGCACTCTCTGCCTTTCACCAGCGCTCAACTCATCTATAGGCCTATCTGCAAATCTTCTTAGATCTGTGGCCTTGAGCACCTCTTCTACGAGTAATAGGTCTTCCTTCTTCTCCTGGCCTAATATGCCTATATAGGGAGTTCTTCCCATAAGAACTATCTCCCTCGCTGTAAAGGAGAATATAGGTTTTAGGCCCTGGCCTACCATAGCAAAGCTCTTGGCAACTTCAGCGCTACTCATGCTATGAATATCTTTGCCTTCTAAAAATATGTTTCCGGATTGCGGTCTTATAATATGCGTTAAGGTCTTCAAGAGAGTGGTCTTGCCAGCGCCATTTGGGCCTATAATGCCGATAAACTCTCCCCTTTCAATCTCAAAGGAGATATCGTGCAAGATCCTTATCTGGCCATAACCACTTCTTAAATTCTGAACTTCCAGATAAGCCATCTTATATCCTTAACCTTCTTGCTTTTTTAAGCAATATTATAAAGAAAGGGCCTCCGATGATTGCTGTTATAACACCTACGGGCAACTCCATTGGCTGGGCAATTCTTCTGGCTGCGATATCACAGATAATCAAAAATAGAGCCCCTATTAATGCTGAGGCAGGTATCAATCTTCTGTGGTCCGGGCCTATAAGCTTTCGCGCTACATGGGGAATAATAAGCCCTACAAAACCTATCATGCCACAAGCTGATACAACAGCTGCTGTCAGCAAAGAAGCTATTATAAAAAATATCAGTTTTATTCTCTCAACATTTAAGCCTGCTGTTATAGCTTCTTCTTCACCGAGGCTCATGATATTTAGGTTTCTTGCTAAAAGAATGCTTGTAAGAATACCTAAGAGAGATATTGTACTGACTAATATCAGAAGCCTTATATCAAATATCTGAGTGCTTCCAAGAAGCCACCATAGCGCACTGTGTAATCCTTCAGTCTCTGCTACAGAGACAAGAAACATAATTATACCAGAAAGCATAGCTGTTACTATAACGCCTGAAAGCAGAATATCCTCAACACCCACTCGGCCTGCTTTTTTTGAAAGAAAATATACAAATAAAATTGTGATTAACCCGCCGATAAAAGCAAAGAGCGGTAAAGATAAACCAACAAAAGATGCTACTCTTAGGCCGAGCACAATAGCTATTACTGCACCAAGGCCTGAACCGCTCGATACGCCAAGAACGTATGGATCAGCCAAAGGATTCTTTAGAAGCCCCTGCAATATAGCGCCCACAACAGCCAAAGATGCCCCTGCTGTTGCAGCAAGGATCATCCTTGAGAGTCTTAAAATCAGTATGCTTCTGAACTTATCGCTAAAAAGCTCTGATAGCGGGATATTGGCACTGCCTATAAGCAAAGAGATGCTGATTGCTGCTATTAAGGCAGACAGCATCAAGATGGCTATAAGAATAGAAGGCTTATCTCTCATAGAACCTCTCATACAACTCTATTAATCCTTCTTTTACCCTCGGACTGGGCCGTAGCATAATATCAGGATTTATATCTGTAAATACCTTATTATTCTTAACAGCACCTATGCTGGACCAACCAACCCTTTTTGCAAGGTTTTCTCTTATCCACTTTTGCGATTTCATATAAGTAAGTATTATTATATCCGGGTTCCTATATATAATCCTCTCAGGGTCAATCTTTGAAAAAGCCCTTCTTAAATCTGCTGTAATATTTGCACCGCCTGCTTTCTCTATCATATCACTTACAAAAGAGTTTCCGCCTGGACTCATAATCGGATCATGCCATATCTCTAAATAGACCTTGGGTCTCTTTTTTCTTGATGAATGAGCTACTTTTCTGCCTATGCGCTTGAGTGTCTCTTCAATGCCCTTTCTGATATCCCTTGCCTCTCTTTTTCTATCTGTAATAGCTGCGATCTCATCTATAGAAGTTAGAAGCTCCTCTATGTTTTTGGGGTCAACAATCAGATAATCGATCTTAAGCTTAGAAAGTATCCCCTTAAAATGGGCCTGTTCCATGCCGGTGAGTATAACAAGGTCAGGTTCAAGCATAATTATCTTCTCTATATTAGGATTGCTGAAAGAACCTACCTTCTCTTTGCTCTTTGCAGCAATAGGCCAGTTGCAATATGATGAAACGCCCACTATCTCATCATCTAGCCCCAGCGCAAAGAGCATCTCTGTGCTCGCAGGCGTTAACGACACAATCCTTTTTGCCTCCATAGCTAGGGGACGCTTCTCTCGCCCTTGGCTCGAGTCATTCAAAAGGGAACGTTTCACCTGCGCATAACATATTGCCACACAACAAGTTAAAATTATACACATTACACTTTTTATGACCAATATCTTTTTCATGCTATTTTTTAAACTGCTAAAAGTGTAAACTACATTATCATAACCGCAAGGTTTGCTTGAGGTTATGAGCGAGTGCAACCAAACACCCCAACGAACTCCTTACCTGACTGGTTCCTCGAGCTAAAAGCGAGAGAAACGTTCCCTTTCGATTTCAGAGAGGAAGTTTGTTGTGGAGGTAACGAATGCGCCCATGCCTATAACCATATTGGTTATCATCCTGTCATCTGTAACAACCTTGACAGGATTGGAGCCTGAAGTAAGCTTATATGCAAGAGACTCTATTATTGTATCCGCAGACTCTTTCTTGCTGGAATATATAACTGTGGGTGAGCTCTCTTCGATGCTTCGTTCAGGGCTGCTGCCATCGTATACTATTGTCCCCTTACAGCCTTCAAAGTCACAGAATCTCTGTATGGCATGAAAGAGCTCATCTCTTGCAAATTCTATGCTCTTGTTTTTTGCATCAACAAGCTTAGGCCATTTATGAATAAGATTGTATCCGTCAACTATGAGGTATGAAGACATTGTAGAATATACCTTTTCCTATAAAATAGACACTCGTTACAATAAATGCAGCTATCAGCACACCCAATGTAATTGCCAGAAGCGCATACCTCAGTCTTACTTTAAATAGGCTTGCGGCAACACACCCTGTCCACGCACCTGTTATGGGAAGCGGTATAGCCACAAAGAGCATAAGCCCTAGTGTCTCATACTTTTCAACAAGCTCTGCCCTTCGTCGTGTCCTTTCAAAAAGCCAGTCAAAGAATTTCTTAAAGATCCAGAATCTTCTAAGGTAACCTGATACGGGCTGCAATAAAAAAAGAATAGGGATAACAGGAATTAAGTTACCAACTATAGAAAGAAATAGAACGTTTCTTAAGGCAAGCCCTGTTGAAAGGCCAAATGGAATAGCGCCTCTTAATTCAGAGACAGGCATCATTGCCAATATAAATGTTGTCAGCTCTTTTGGCAAGGCTGATAATACTTTTAATATAGTCTCAAGCATCTTTTTGCCACCCGTATTTTCCGATTAAAGGCACGAATATGCAGCTGCAATTCTCTTCTACTTTAAAGCCTGTGGCTTTCTTTTTAACGACAGTAAGAACCTGGGAGAAATTCCCGCCAACAGGAGCTACCAGGTTCCCTCCTTCAGCCAATTGTTCCTTGAGAGGCTCAGGAATAGATGGTGCTCCACAGGTAACTATAATACCATTATAAGGGGCATGCTCTTCTAAGCCACAGCTTCCATCTCCAGATACGACCTCTATATTCTCGTAACCCAGTTCACCCAGCAGCTTCTTTGCCTGGTGAGCTAAAAGTTCAACTCTATCTA
This sequence comes from Candidatus Omnitrophota bacterium, assembly GCA_013202935.1. Lineage (GTDB taxonomy): Bacteria > Omnitrophota > Gorgyraeia > JABMRG01 > JABMRG01 > JABMRG01. The sequence goes on along the minus strand of JABMRG010000130.1, from coordinate 5,867 downwards.
TTGTGTAAACTTGTGCGCAGAGCTGGGCCAATATGGCCGTTTGGTAACCACTGCCTGTACCTACTTCAAGCACCTTGTCTTGCGCCTTTAGTTCAAGAAGCTCTGTCATAAGTGCAACCATGAAGGGTTGTGATATTGTCTGGCCTGAACCTATAGGTATAGGAAAATCAGCATATGCCTCGTTTATATATTCTTCAGGCACAAACTTATCTCGTGGAACTTTTCTAAATGCAGCTAGTACTCTCTTATTCGTTATGCCTCGTGATATCAGCTGCTCATTAACCATTGCTTCTCTCTGCTTTTCAAAATCAAGATTCTTAATCATATTATCTCTTAAATAGTGATTTTATTAAAAACCCTAAGAATCTGAATGTATCACGAATAGGCCTTATCTTGCTTCTCTCATCCGCATAGATAGACCTGATAGGAACCGATTCTATTTTATAGCCTTTTCTAGCCAGCTTTATCAATAGCTCCGAGTCTATCTCAAACTTTCGTGCTTTTATGCTTATGCCGCTTATCGCCTCTTTAGTATAGAGTCGGTACCCGCATTGAGTATCAGGTATATTTTGACGGCAGACGACAGAGACAACAAAAGACATCAGCTTATTTGTAAAGATACGTATGGCTGGCATGCCGGTGGGGTTTGACATTCTGTTGCCGATAACAACAGAGGCCTGTCTTTCTTTTGCTCTTCCTATAAACTTTGGTATATCTAATGGCTCATGCTGGCCATCAGCATCCATGGTAATAATTATATCGTAATTATTTGAGAGGGCATAATTAAAACCATCCTTTAAAGATACACCCTTGCCTCGTCTTTTTGCATGGCTTATTACATGAGCACCTTGCTGTTTAGCCTGCTCCTTAGTCTTATCATCAGAGCCATCATCAATAACTATTACCTCTATGTCGTTGGATTTAATCTCCTTTATTATCTTCTCTATAGACCCTGCCTCATTAAATGCTGGTAGAATAGCGCATATTCTCATGCGGGACCCCTCTCCAAGCCTATTCTTTCCCAGAATCTCCTGAAGACATACCATTGGGTAGGGTGCTGTTTTATAATACCTTCCATGATCCTTGCTACTTTCTTTGTAGTTTCAATAAGGTCCTGATGCTCATTCTTTGTTAATATAGGCATTATCGGTTCATAAAAGCTAAAGTTAAATGTATCATCACTGTTTCTTATCATGAAACAGGGTATTATAGGTGAGTGGAAGCGACGGCTAAAGGCTGCTGGGCCCTTTGGTAAAGAAGTAGGCTTGCCAAAAAAATCAACAACAATACCATTGTCAAAATAGTCCCTATCTCCTACAAGGGCAAGTGCGTGATTATCTTTAAGTACGCTAAAGCACCTCTTTAGGCTTGAGCTGGTCCCGATAACCTCACCGCCGGTAACCGCTCTGTGGTTCATAAAAAAATGATTTATCTTGGGGTCTTTATGGCTTAGCGCAACAGAAGCAAAGGGAATTCCTAAGAGAGGGACGATTATGCCTCCGAGTTCCCAGTTTCCCAGGTGAGCAGAAAGCAGTATAACTCCCTTTTTGCCTTTGAGGGCTTCTGTCAGATGTTCTAAGCCCTGCACATTTACATACTTATCCACATAGTTCTTGTCAACCTTTGGAAATCTGAAAAAATCTACCAGATATTTACCAAAGTTTAAGAATATCTCCTTTGCCATAGCGTTAAGTTTCTTTTTGCTCTGGTTAGGAAATAAAACTCTTAAGTTTGCTATTACGGCTTCACGGTCTCCCCTGCTTAAGAATGAGTATGCAGATGAAACAAGCTTTGCTAAACCATATGAAACCTTCAATGGAATATGGCTTACAATAAACTTGCCTAACCTATAAAGCATATAGAGCATTATTTACAACTCCAGCATCATCTTTGCGATATTGAGCGCAGACTTAGGCTTTCCCAAACTGCCTGCTGCATTCTTCATTGCCTCTAACTTAGACGGCATGCTGCATAAATTATCCACCAGGATAGCCAGCTCATGTTCATTCTCTGCCTTAATAGCAGCTTTCTTCTTAAGTAGAAATTCTGTATTCTTAGCCTCTTGCCCCGGTATGGGGTTTATGATGATTACAGGTAGATGCTTTGCCATGGCCTCTGATATAGTAAGGCCTCCTGGTTTTGTTACCACAATATCTGATACGCTCATCAGCCTGTTTATGGAGTCGGTATACCCTACAGGCACAAGCTTATTCTTAAGTTTTCCTGTATAACGTTTTAAATATGAGTGCAGCTTCGTATTCGTACCAGTAACAACTATTATCTGGATTCTTGAACTTATCCTTTCCAACGCAAGAACCATTCTTTTAATAGGTCCAAGGCCACCGCTTCCACCCATTACCAGAATGGTCTTTAAGTTGTTATCTAGCCCTAAACTATTTAAAGCCTCGTCAGGCTTAGAGCCATCCATAAAATCTTTCCCGATCGGAATGCCAAATACATGTACCCTATCAGGTGAGACACCGTTTTCAACAAGCTTTATCTTTGCTTCATCCGAGGCAACAACATATTTATTAACAGCCTCGTATACCCAGTATGAGTGGGGATAAAAATCTGTAAGTATGCCAACTAAAGGAATATCTGACTTGAAGCTTGTCTTATAATCTGCCACCATGCCGCAGGGAAATGCCTGTGTGCATCCGATAAGATCAGGCTTAAACTCCTCTATCAGCACCTTCATCTTAGAGCTATTGTAGCGGTGTATCATCTCTTTGAGGCGCTGGCTGTTCTTTACAACTTTAGGGTTATCATAGAGATACTCCCAGACTTCAGGCGTTCTCTTGATAACGCTCATGTATGTCCTGTTTATTAACTTTTCTAATATAGGGTTAGTATAGTTGAATGAGTTTATGCTATAAACTTCTGTGTCGGGATCCAATGACTTAAGGGCATTTTCCACTGCCATGGCCGCGCGGTGGTGCCCGGAAAGGATAGATATGTAAAGAAGAAGAACTTTTTTTCTAGCCACATCAATCTTCGGTCTTAAGGACCTTATTTATACGTTCAACAGCTATCTTAAGGCGTTTTTCGTCCTCAACCAGCGCAAACCTAACATAGCCTTCACCATACTCTCCAAAGCCTGTTCCTGGAGCAACAACTACTCCTGCCTCTTCTACTAGCAGCGTTGCAAACTCCATTGATGTAAGTGCGCTAAATTTAGGTGGTATATGTGCCCAGATATAAAAGGTAGCTTTTGGTTTATCGACTTCCCAGCCTATACTATTCAAACCATCTATCATAACGTCTCTTCTTTTCCGATAGGTCTCAACAAGCTGTTTCACGCAATCCTGGGGGCCAGTCAAGGCCTTGGCAGCTGCAAGCTGTATAGCCCTGAATATGCCAAAGTCTATATAGCTCTTTGTCTTTGCCAACGATGCCAGCACATTCTTACTCCCTACGGCATATCCTATTCTCCACCCAGCCATATTGTATGATTTTGAAAGAGTATGGAATTCTATCAGGTTAAGATCTTTTGCGCCTTCTACCTCTAGTATGCTTGGTGCCTTAAAACCGTCATATACTATATCAGAATAAGCCAGGTCATGCGCGATAATAAGATTTGGCTTGTCTTTTGCCCATTCAACAACATCTCTAAAAAATTCTATGTCTGCAACTGAGGATGTAGGGTTATGTGGATAGCTTATAAAGAGAAGCTTTGCCATGCGCACAAGTTCAGGGCTCAAGCTCCTCAAATCAGGCTTAAACTGATTTTCAGCTGTCATGGGTATATTGTATAATATACCTCCTGCCATTATAACGCCGTTAAAATGTACAGGGTAGGCAGGGTTCGGTACCAGTGCTATATCATCATGATTCAGGAAAGCAAGTGAAAGATGTGCAACGCCTTCTTTTGAGCCGATAAGGGGCAATACCTCTGATACAGGATCAAGTTCGACATCAAACCTCTCTCTATACCATGTTGCAACGGCCTCTTTAAAAACCATCTCAGGCTTGTCGTTAGGCCTTGAATACCTTTGATTCTCGGTAAGGCGGGCCTGTTTGCAAAGCTCATCGACAATATGTTTAGGTGTTGGCAAATCCGGGTTGCCCATTCCCAGATCTATAATATCAACTCCTCTTGACCGAGCCTTCTCTTTAAGCTCATCTATTATGGTAAATAAATAGAGCGGTAACCTGCGCATTCTATTTGCTTCGTGGATAGACATTATATCTTAAGCCTCCTCAATCGTAGCTATTACCTCACCCACCTGGACTTCTTGGCCCTCTTCCGATAATATATTAGTTATTTTACCGGATATAGGCGAAGGGACATTAAATGTTGCCTTGTCAGTAAGCATCTCAAGCAGGTCATCTCCTTTTGATATATCTTCACCTATCTCTTTATGCCAAAATGAGACAACCGCCTTATCAACGCCTTCTGCCAGGTCTGGTAGTTTCACCTCTGCCACTTAAATCTCCTCAAGTTTGCTCTCTTTAATATATAAAAGTGTTATTATTATACTAAAAAATCACTAAAATGTCACGTAATTTTCGCAAGATATCACCTTTAGCATGGGGACAGTTTACTTACTTTACTATGTATTAAACTATTGTAAACTGTCCCCATGCTTATATGAAGTGTCCCCAGACTTCTGAGGGATGTGTCCCTAATTGAGTATCTCATCAAGGTGACGATTAAAATCTTTATTTAAACGCTCGACGCTCCTTGAGTAAACTTCTACGATAGACTCCTGCCATCGCTTGCCTTCCTTTAATGCCTGAAAGAGCCGCTTTATCTTTTGTTTTCTGTATTTATCTATCAGGTATTCAAAAAAGAGCCGTGTCTGTAGGTATGCTGCGCGCAGCACATCCTGGTCTGCTTTCTTTGCGAACATCCCGTCCAGATCCTCAAGCGAAAACTTACCATTATCATCTATATAAGAACGTAAAAATCGCTTATCTGACTTGCTAAGAACCTGCTCTGGCTCATTAAACTGCGCAAACCCCTCATGCATAAAGACCGGAATATTATTACCATAAAGAAGGTGTAGTACAGCATGCGCATGCTCATGGTATAGTATCTTACGCAGCATTGTGTCCTCGCGCGATATATCCTGTTCTGTAATACGTATTTTGCCGTCATATACCCCTTGAGTCCAGTGCTGGGCCTGAGTAGCTGTCTGAAACTGCTTGCCTGAGTAGACTATAACAGGTATAATCTCATCAACCGAAAAAACAAACTCTTTACGCATTTTCCGTCGCGCATCATCTAGTATATCAGATATATCCCATGCATAATCAGAACCAAGGTCCTTATCAAAGTGTATAACAAAATGCTGCCTCTTCCTAGTCTTAAAATGCTGCTCAACGCTCTTCTCCCTATTAAGCTTTTCAATGCGATTCCTTAGGTCCTGGTTTTCTGGCTGCACCTCGAGCCCTTTAGCCCAAAGCTTTTGAGCATCCTTAAAATTATTCTCCACATAATAGATATTGCCCAAGAATATATAGCCTTCAACCTTATTAGGTAAAAATGATATCGCCTCTCTTGCCAAAGATTTTGCTTTATAATCGTTCTTGCTCTTTAGAGCGTTATCAGCATTTTTAAGAAGGACATTATAGATATTCGCCTTGATGGTCGAGGAGTTGGGACTTAAGACTAGCGCCTCTCTTAAATTGTCCTGAGCAAGATCATACCTTTCTTTATCAATAAATTCCAACGCATAATTATTATAAAAGATAGCAAGCTGCTCCTTTATTACCTTGTTCTCCTTGTTGTAGCGAAGAGCCTGTTTCTCCTTATGTATAGCATTGAGCCAGTCTTTCTTGTCCGCATACTGTAAGGCAAGCTTATGGTATGCAAAACTCAGGTTCTGATATATAATTTCGTTATAAGGGGCTGATGCGTGGGC